>QMLT01000028.1 GCA_003646875.1 Deltaproteobacteria bacterium | reverse complement strand
TACCAAGGTTGTCAGGTTCAGGGTTCAACGTTCAGGGTTAAGGACAAAGAAGGCATGACAGACCCGAAGTCCTCGTTAAAAATGCTCGTTTTCCCAAATAATTGCCAATTTGGCTCCAAATTTTGGATTAGGCCTGACGAAGCTGACGCTTTTCTCGTAAATACGCATCCCAAATGCAGTCCGGGGACGAGAATGGAACCTTGAACCCCTGAACCTTTGAACCCGTGAACGCCTACTTATATTTATTGCCTTTTAGCGGAGATTAACAGGGGACAAGATATAAAAGGCGAAAGGAAGGTAGAAAATGTATATTGAAACACAAAAAACCATCAATCAAGTTTCCAGGGACATAGGGAAACTTAAAAAACTTGCTTTAAAAAATTTAAACTGGCTTCTCGAGAATATGCATCCGTATTTTTTCATCACCTTTGGGCCTGAAAAAGATGCCCTCTTGAACCTAAGCATGAACCTGCAAACCCTGGGTGAAAACCATCAGGTTGTTTTAAGGGACACTGATGAAAAGCTTATTATCGCAACCATAAATAAACCAGGCACCTTATTCAAGACCCTGGATTCTATAAAGGACAAAGAGATTATATATTCAGAAATGATCCATTCTAACACTTTTCTGCCGGGACAGGAGGGCGAGCTTGAGCTGCAGAAATTCCATTTTCGCACTGATAAACAAAAATTGGAATCAAGACCAATTTTTCGAGGTAAAGGCCTCATCCGAAAAAATATTCAGGAACATTACCCTGAATTTAAGTTTAAGGAATTCGACACCATTCTCAAATTCATAATGACGAATAATACCGATTATGTGTTACTGTCACCTGCACTGAGAGTTGCCAGGGCAATGTGGCTCTATCAATCCGCAATTCGTCGTGGCGGGATATTTTTAGATATTGAGCCAACCAAAGACGAGAAAGGCAGGGATGAGACAAGGCTTGTTTTTTCGGTTATCAATCCCCTGGCTGCGGGCTACCTCATGGAACTTGTAGAAATCTTCTTCAGGTTAAACATCGCCACCCAGAGGAATTATGTAGTAGAGGTGGAAGATGAAGAAGGGCAGTTAGTGACTATTTTATCGGCGTATATCACCACAAGGGACGGCAAGCCTATACAAAAAGATATGCCCATATTTTCATCTTTAGAATCCGAACTATATAACACAAAGGTAATAAACATACAGGACAGGACATATTATGAACTGGTTACAGGCAACGTTTTGACAGGGCCGGAGGGGAGCCTTTTAAGCGCCATCATTACATTTGTTCATACCAACATGGCGCATAGCTCTCCCTATCGATTTGATTGGGGCGAAACCCAGGATGCATTTTTTAGTCATTTACAGCTTACACGGGAAATGCTGCAACTTTTTTATAGGAAATTCAATCCCGATCCTGAAAAACGTGCAGATAAAGAGACTCTGGAGAAGGAATATCAGAGAATAAAGTCCATAATTGACGAATACAACACAGGCCATGTTATCCTGGATGAAACCAGAAGGATAATGTTTGGTGTCGCCCTGCTCTTTATACAATACACTTTAAAGACAAACTTTTTTGTCACATACAAAAAATCCCTGTCCTTCCGGTTGGATCCCGGTTATATGGAGAAATTACCTCAAGAAATAAGTTCCAATTTGCCCCCTGATTTGCCATTCAGGATTACCTTTTTCTACCATCGCCATGGCTCCGGCTATCATTTTGGTTTTTCCGATATTGCAAGGGGTGGTTTTAGAACCGTCATTGCGAGGACAAAAGATGATTTTGAGTCAGCTATGAATACCATATTTAAGGAGGCAATGGTCCTGGCCCATACCCAGCATCTGAAAAATAAGGATATATACCAGGGCGGATCAAAGCTGGCCATTGTTATGAAGGCATTTGATCTTGAAGACAGCAACAGTACATTAAAACGCCTTTATAATCTTCAGAGGGGAATAATAAATGCATTTCTGGATTTATTTGTTACCCGTGATGGCAGGCCTGTAGATGCAAAAGTAGTTGACTACTATGGAGAAGATGAGCCGATTGAGATAGGGCCTGATGAAAATATGCACGATTCCATGATTGAATATATGGCAGAACGTTCCAGGGAGCGTGGGTATATTTTAGGTGGTGGCATAATTTCGAGTAAAAAAATAGGAATCAATCATAAGGAATACGGCGTGACATCTCTCGGGGTTTGGAAGTTTGTTGAGCGGGCATTGGAGGAACTTGGAATTGATGCAAAATCAAATCCCTTCAGTGTCAAAATCACAGGTGGAACCAATGGGGATGTTGCAGGAAATGAGTTAAAGTTGCTCCTGGCGCATTGCCCTAAGATTCAGATTATGTCTATTACGGCTGGCTCCGGCGCTATATTTGATCCAAAGGGTATTAATAAGGAGGAACTCAACCGCCTTGTCTTAAAGAAAAATATTGATGAATTTTCGCCGGATAAGCTTAATGAGGGCGCCTTTATCCTCTACTCGAGAGAGCGAAAAAAAGAGGGCCTCGTAGACCAATATAAAAAGGTTATCAAGACTAAGCAAGGGGTTCAGGAAGAGTGGGTGTCCTCAGATGAGTTTCACGGAGAGTTTGAAGGTCTTATCTTCTCTCATGTTACGGATGTATTTATACCATGCGGAGGTCGTCCTGAGACTATTCACGATGGCAACTGGGAAAAACTCTTTGACAGTGACCAGAATCCAACCGCCCGTGTAATAATAGAAGGAGCTAATTCATTTATTTCCCCAAGCGCCCGAGGAAAGATACAGAAAAAAGGCATTCCAATCCTGAAGGATTCCTCGGCAAACAAGTGTGGCGTTATTTGTTCCTCTTACGAAATCATTGGGGGACTGTTAATGAGCGATAAGGAATTCCTGCAATATAAAGAGAGGTATGTAAAGGATGTATTAAAAATTCTGGAAAAACGAGCCGTAGATGAATCTGGATTGATTTTTCAACGGTATAGACAATCTCAAGGCAAAAAATTATATACAGACATTAGCAATGAAATCAGCCATGAAATCAACGAGTTAACAGATAAGATTTATGACTACCTTATTAAGCACCCTGATAAAATAGAGAGACCATATTACTCCAGAATTCTTCTCTCGCACCTTCCTGATTGTATTCAGAAGAGAAAAAAATTTAGAGATAAGGTAAAATACTTACCATTAAAATACAGAGTTGCTATCATTTCTACAGAGATAGCTACTCGAAGTATTTACCAGGGTGGGTTCGAGGCTCCTTTTGAAGAAAAGTTAGAGCAATTCGCAAGGCATTGCTGTAGGTAACAAAAAATGTGTTTCAGTAGCCAAATAATTAAAGAACATATCGGATCTTTGGTGCGGACCTGTCATTCCTACAAGGACTGAAAGAGGAATTTCCTATACATTCAAGATATTCTGAAAAAATGGATGAATAGATGATATTAATAATCGATTTCGGTTCTCAATACAACCAGCTCATTGCCAGGAGGGTGAGGGAGCAGCATGTTTACTGCCAGATAGAGCCACCAGGCATTGAATTGTCTAAAATTAGCTCCTTGGCTCCCGAAGGTATAATACTCTCAGGAGGACCGGCAAGTATATATGAAAAAAACAGTCCCAAGGTAGACCCACAGATCTTCAATCTAAATATCCCCATACTTGGAATATGTTACGGCATGCAGTATATGATAGGTAGCTTGGGTGGTAAGGTCGATAGTGTCCGAAGAAGAGAATATGGCCTTGCTGAGCTAAATATATGTGACCAAAAAGGTGTTTTTTCTGGAACTAATACAATAACACCTTGCTGGATGAGCCATGGGGATTCTATTTCTCGTTTGCCACATGGATTTAAGGTAACAGCCTCCACAGAAAATACCAAAATCGCTGCCGTTGAAAATAGTCAAAAGAAACTTTATGGCCTGCAATTTCACCCGGAGGTCATCCATACACCTGAGGGAAAGAAAATGTTAAAAAACTTTCTCTTCAGTATATGTGGCTGTAATAAGACATGGACAATGAGATCCTTTATCAAGAAAACGATAGATGAGATAAGAGGGGAAGTTGGAGAAAAAAAGGTCATTCTTGGATTAAGCGGTGGAGTAGATTCCTCTGTTGCGGCTGTTCTTCTCAACAGGGCTATTGATAAACAATTGACCTGTATCTTTGTAGATAACGGTCTTTTAAGAAAAGACGAGGGAGAGAGTGTTAAAAATTTATTCAAACGCCATTTTAGGATCAGGCTTAAATTCATCAATGCCAGAAGAAGGTTTCTGGAATCACTCAGAGGTGTTGTGGACCCTGAAAGGAAACGGCGGATCATAGGTAGAACCTTCATCAGGGTATTTGAAGATGAGGCCGTAAAGATCAAGGATGTTGGCTTTTTAGCGCAGGGGACCCTCTATCCGGACCTCATTGAATCCAGGTCTGCTTTTGGAGGCCCGTCAGCAGTTATCAAATCCCACCATAATGTCGGGGCGCTTCCTAAAAAGATGCGCCTTAGTCTTATTGAGCCTCTAAAACATCTCTTCAAGGACGAGGTCAGGCTATTAGGCAAAGAGCTTGGGCTGCCTGACGATATAATACTTCGCCATCCCTTCCCAGGCCCTGGGCTCGCAGTACGAATTATTGGAGAGGTAACGCCGAGACGTCTGTCTATTGTGCGTCAGGCAGATGATATTTTGATAACAGAAATTAGAAAAAGCAATAATTACAAAAAACTGTGGCAATCTTTTGCCATACTTTTGCCTATAAAAAGCGTTGGCATTATGGGTGATAAACGGACTTTT
Organism: Deltaproteobacteria bacterium; assembly: GCA_003646875.1. Lineage (GTDB taxonomy): Bacteria > Desulfobacterota > DSM-4660 > Desulfatiglandales > B25-G16 > B33-G16. The sequence goes on along the minus strand of QMLT01000028.1, from coordinate 6,755 downwards.
GAACATTGTGTTGTCATAAGGGCTGTAACGAGCCTTGATGCTATGACTGCGGACTGGGCAAGGCTTCCCCATGCGCTGCTGGGCAGGATCTCAAACCGGATTATCAATGAGGTCAGGGGTGTTAACAGGGTAACCTATGATATCAGCTCAAAACCACCGAGCACAATAGAATGGGAGTAAGGCCTATGATTGCCATTATCGATTATAAGGCCGGAAATCTTACAAGTGTTGCCCGGGCAATACGCTATCTCGGATTTGAATGCCAGATTACTCATGACATAAAGGAGATATTAGATGCTGATAGGGTTATCTTCCCGGGTGTTGGCTCTGCAGGTCAGGCCATGCAGGATTTAAAAAGAACGGGGCTTGATCGAACACTGTATACTATCTTTAAATCTGGTAAACCTTTTTTGGGGATCTGTCTGGGAACTCAGATAATTCTGGAAGAGAGCGAGGAAAATATCACAACCTGTCTTGGATTGCTTTCTGGCACGGGAAAACGTTTTCCTGCGCCGCTCCTCTCAGATGACGGGAAAAAACTCAAGGTCCCCCATATGGGCTGGAATCAAATAAAAATTAAAAGGCTCCACCCACTCTTTAAAGGTGTTGGCCCAGAAAGTGAGTTTTATTTTGTTCACAGCTATTTTCCAGCCCCCAGAGACACAGAGACAATCATTGGCACAACTAATTATGGAATTACCTTTGCCAGCGTGATAAGTAAAAGAAACCTTTTTGCAGTGCAGTTTCATCCAGAAAAGAGTGGATCTCCAGGCCTGACCATCCTTAAAAATTTCTGCTTGTGGAAAGCAGAAGAGGACAAGGAGAATGTGGCCCTTTAGATTAAAGATAACTGCTCACGGTTCACCGTTGTGCGAAATGGGAAATATTCCTCTGGAGCAACCCATTGTTTGGCCTGTTGATGGGTATGTCTATTTAAGCGGTTCACTGCCACTGTTGGCTTATCGGTAAACGGTGAAGGCTTACGATTAAAGATATGCCTTTATTGAGGGTTAGCAGGGGTGAGTTTTCTGGCCGCCGCATACATCCTCTCCCTGTTTACAGGCTGCACATGCTTTACAATCCATTCACGAACTTTTTCTCCCGCAGGCAATGACTGTTTATAACTCATAAAGTCAAGTGTTACACCTAGTGCATCTGCAACCATAGTTGCCAGTAGAGGCCATATCTCGCCAATGTCTCCTACAATGGGAAGGCTTCCTGGAATTCTTGCAAATCCTGACATTTCCATGCGAAAAGGAATACGCATAAGTTTTGTCTTGGGAAGACCTTTGTGCACAGCATCGGTGACCATTTTAGATTTACGTTCCTGCATCCATGCCCTCTCCAGATTAGTATCAAGATCGATTCGCACAATCTTTTTATCAGCAAGAGAATACGTCCATCCCCCTTCCCAGTCAGCCCATATGCCATGACCAGTAAATCGTTCAAAGGGACCATCATGGACCTCCTGAGACAGGGCGAGCGCAGACTCAATAATTACATCTGCCCTGTCAAGGAGATTTGCAATGCGATAACAGCGCTCTGAAAGAGATAAAGAATCCCCAACAGCAAGCCCTACCTCTCCACCCCCTATCAACTGGGGTACAGTTACCAGCACCGGTATATTGTGCTCAGCTCCAGCGCCAATCATGGTGAGCCGGTCAGCGCCATAACCAGCCATCTGCTCAAAAGGAACACCACAGCGCTTTGCCATGGCAAGTACATCACGGGCCAGCCTTTCGGTACGCAGGCCTGTGGGATAAGCCATATTTCCAGCGACCTTGATAATAATATCTCCTTTGGCGTGGAGCATCTTCTCATAAAGACCGATGTCGATAGGAATTTCGCGTTGGATTTCCTCCAGTCTTTCTTTAGAAAGGATGCTCACCTCAAAAAAGCCATCCGATGGAAGCTTTTCTCGTTCAAACCCAAATGTTACTCCATCAAATCGCCTTACCTTTTCTAATGTGCCTGCCATCTCATGATTAATCACTGCAGAACTCGTTGAAACACCATCAATTATTCCCTTGTGTATAAGTTCCGCTAAAAGTGTGGTTACACCCTCATGCAAATTCGGGCCGCTGCCAACAACCGCCGCCACCTTGCCTCCTTTTTCCTTGGCATTAACGATCAACTTGACAGCACGCTTCAATCTCACTTGAGCTTTTGAAGGAAGACCATTAAACATATTTTCAATTACTTTTCGATCAATCGACATGCAGCTATCACCTTTGCTATATATTTACAGATTATCGTGGGCCCGGATCTCAAATCAAATCCACTATCACCTGGGCATGTTTATCAGCGGCGTTTTGGCTCCGTATAATGACTTCCCTTGCCCGGTCACCATAAGACTTCAAGGTCTCAGGATGTCTGAGAAACCATATCGCCTTTTCGGCCAACATCTCAGGGCTTGAAACAGATATACCAGCTCCAACCTCCTCTAACATAGCCTTTGCATCCAGGAAGTCTTCCATGGAGGGGCCGTAAAAGACAACCTTACCCCACACTGCTGCCTCCAAGGGATTCTGTCCGCCCAATGGAACAAGGCTCGCTCCACAAAACACTACAGTACCAATGCTGTAAAGCTTAAAGAGTTCTCCAAAGGTGTTAATGATAACGACCGGCTCTAGACGTTTTACTGCATTACCATCAATTTCGCTCCAGAGCTGATACCGAAAGCCCCGTCTTTCAAGCAGAGATCTAACCTCGGCTGTTCGCTCTATATGTCTGGGTGCTATGATTAGAACGGTTTCAGGATATTTTTTCACAATCATTTCATATGAATCGAGCACCATGGACTCCTCGCCTCCACGTGTGCTTCCCGCGATAAAGACGGGGGATGTGGGTTCAAGATTCAAGATTTTCTGCATTTGTGCCGCCATAGCAGGGTCTGCAAGACTTGGAAGGAGATCATATTTGGCATTGCCATTTATTTCGATTTTGCCTGGATCAGCTCCCATTGACCTGATACGAGTACTGTCTTCTTCTGAAATCATACTAAAGGCATCCACATTGCTTAAGACCTTACGGAAAAAGGATCGGAACTTAAGATACCCCCTGATCGATCTTATAGAGATTCGGCCATTAATCAGGGCAGTTTTGATCCCCATCCGATGCGCTTCAGTTATCCACGCAGGCCATATTTCAGTCTCCATAAATACTAAAACATCAGGATGCACACTGGAAAGTGCTTTGCGTACTGAGCCTATAAAATCTACTGGCGCATACACAACAGGAATTTCGTCTCCAAAGGTCTCTATTGCAAGTTCACGGCCGTGCTCTGTTACTGTTGAAACTATTACAGAAAATGCTGGCAGGATCCTCCTGAGGGCCTTAACGATAGAATCCGCCACCTTAATCTCCCCGAGGGAAGCGGCATGAATCCAGAGACGGGGTGACACTGAAACGGTGTGCAGAAGGTTTGAGGGTATATATCCTAAGCGCTCCTTCAGGTTTTCGCTATATCGTCCGCTCAGGCGTGTATACACCCAAAACGGTGGAAGACACGAAAAAAACAGGCTACTATTTAGGAGAGTATATGCTCCATAAAGAATATTCATGACTCTATCTGGAAAAACAGCCGCCAAGCCGTCTTGGGAAGGTATGTGTATTTTAACATGTCCCTAGTTTTGTCTTATATAAAAGGTTTTAATGGGCTATCTTTTATCGAATTTTCTCATAGGGTAACTGTAGTCACCAATCAGAGTTTTAGAGAACTGTTAAGAAAAGTCAAGGGAAAAGCAAGCCAAAGAATCCCTCCTAAAGAAAGAATTACTATTTTACGAAGAAAGCATTTTTCAAAAAGATTGCGATTCTGAACAGATTCAGGTATGAGAAAAATAATGGGCTTATAAAATTTGGATAAATTTTTAAGAAACAAAGCAGGATTTAAACATGAAAAATGAGAAGCAAACACTTGTAACAATTGGCAGTGGAAGCGGTCAATTTATGCATCCAATATGCTCGATATTGCTGGCAGTATTGTACGGCATGACCCAGAAAAGCTGGCATTGTTGATACAGGAGATAATATCACAGAACAAAGAGTAATAATACACTCCACTAACATATCAATTAAACCTATATGTGTCGTGATATACCGGTATTATTTTCAGTCACGACTGCAAAACAATGCTTAATGGCACAGGCCATAAATTAATCGTTCAGATACTTGACAATAAAATGAAGCTTATATATAAATCCACCTTTACCAGTCAGGCAGATAAACGTCTACTTTGGCATATAAACCCATGTTAAACTAATGGAATACCATCCTCACAAAAACATTATTTTAAAGGAGGGAAACAATGGGAGAACTATTCGGCACTGATGGTGTAAGAGGTGTGGCCAATGAATATCCGATGACTGCAGAGATGGCCTTGAATATTGGTAGGGCCACCGCTCACCTGTTCAAACGAAAAGGTCATACTCCGAGGATCATTATAGGGAAAGATACCCGTATCTCCGGATACATGCTTGAAAATGCGCTGGTATCTGGGATTTGTTCTATGGGGGTAAATGCCCTTTTGGTAGGGCCCTTACCCACACCGGGCATTGCCTTTACAACCAATAGCATGAGAGCCGATGCTGGTATTGTTATATCTGCCTCTCACAATCCATTTCAGGACAATGGCATTAAAATATTCTCTCACGAAGGTCTCAAACTTCCCGATGAAAAGGAGCTTGAGATAGAAAAATTGATATTCTCTAATAAAATGCATACCCTGCATCCCTCGGCTAATGAATTGGGCAAGGCATCTCGGATAGATGATGCAAGAGGCCGATACATCGTGTTTTTAAAAAATACCTTTCCCAAGGAGCTTACGCTGGAAGGAACAAAGATTGTCCTGGACTGTGCCTATGGAGCTACCTATAGGGTAGCGCCTGATACTTTTTTCGAGTTAGGAGCGGATGTCATCTCTCTTTTTGATGAGCCCAATGGGGAAAATATCAATGCCAATTGTGGATCTCAACACCCTGAAACTCTTGCGGAAGAAGTAATTAAAAATAAGGCAGATGTCGGCTTTGCCTTTGACGGAGATGGCGATCGCTGTATTGCAGTCGATGAGAATGGAGTTGTGCTCACTGGGGATCAAATCATGGCCATTTGTGCTAAGGAGATGAAAAAGGAAGGTACACTGAATAATAATCTGGTTGTATGTACAGTCATGAGTAATATCGGCCTTGGCATTTCATTAAAAAAACTCGGTATCGAACAGGAAGCGACCAAGGTTGGCGACAGATATGTATTGGAAGAGATGCAAGCAAAGGGAAGCGTTATTGGCGGTGAAGAATCAGGTCATATAATTTTTTTAAACCATCACACCACAGGTGATGGTATCATTACCGCCTTGCAGGTACTGGCTGCTATGAAAAAATCTCAAAGACCCTTATCTGAACTCGCTCAGGTGATGAAGGTGTTTCCCCAAAAACTCATTAATGTTGACGTAAAGAGCAAACCAGAGCTCTCCAGCATTCCTGAGGTGCAACGCGTTATTAAAGGGGTTGAAGGAAGGCTGGGTGATAAAGGAAGGGTCCTTGTTCGCTACTCAGGCACTCAGAATATGTGTCGTGTGATGGTTGAGGGTCCAAGTGATGAGGAAACTGAAAAATACTGTAGGCAAATTGTTGATGTAATCCGCAAAAAACTTTGTTAAATAAATTTAGACAGGAGATGCTGCTATGTCCTTTAAGGTAATTATAACCAGAGATTTTGATCATATGAGTGAGTTTGCTGCTCAAATAGTAATAAAAGATATAAAAAACACATTATACAATAAAGATACCTATGTCCTTGGTCTCGCTACCGGAAATACTCCTACTGGCCTTTATAAACATTTTGCTACGGCAGCAAATGCAGGGGCGATTGACTGCTCGAAAATTGAAAGCTTTAACCTCGATGAATATGTAGGTCTCCCTGGAGAAAACGCCCAGCAGCGTGCCATGCATCCTGAAAGTTATAGCTTTTTTATGGTGCAGGAGCTTTTCGGGCGCCTTGAAACAAAATTCAAGGAAACGAATGTGCCCTGGGGCACGCTCATTGCTCAGGAAAGGCTTCTTAAAGAACTCAATGCCAACCCTGATGATTGGGAAGAGCAGGGCACTGATAAAGGAAAGGCTATTGTAATCAAGGCCAATGCTCAATCTGAATATCTTGCCTGGATTCGAGAAGAGATATTAGATGCATACTGGAAAAAAATTGTCAGAAAAGGAGGCATTGACCTCCAGGTCATAGGGGTTGGGGGGCGCGGCCATGTCGCCTTTCATGAGTCAGGCATCCCTTTTGAGGGGAACAAGATGCTTTTAGTGAAACTTGATGAAAATACCGTGGCAAATGCCGTGCAAGACGGACACTTTTTAAGTAAAGAGCAAAGTCCCTGGTATGCCATCTCCATGGGGGTTGAGCTCGTTTATGATGCAAAAACAGTGCTTCTTTTGGCCAACGGAGCGCGTAAGGTAGATCCTGTAGCAGAATCCCTTTTAAATGATCCCACACCTTTAGTGCCCATATCTTACGGGCAAATATTTTCTAAAAGAGGTGGTACCATGATTTATGTGATTGATAAGACCGGTGCCAAAAAGGTGCTGGAAAACGCAAACAAGATAAGCCAACGTGGTATTGAGATTGAAAACATGAGTGACTAAACAGGTTTTCAGAAAAGCGAAATCCTAACACCTTTTTAAAACATTTCTTCTTTTTATAAGGCCGATCATTGTATTAATTTATTGTTCGCCGTAACCAAATAAATATAC
>QMLT01000027.1 GCA_003646875.1 Deltaproteobacteria bacterium | reverse complement strand
TTCCAGTATGTCGCTTAACTTATCACTTACATAATCTTTATCAATTGTTATTTCTTTTTCTTTCATGTCTGATGCATTAAAAGAAATATCATCCAAAAGCGCTTCCATTACTGTATGTAAACGTCGTGCGCCTATATTTTCCATCGTCTCATTTGCCTGATAGGCCATTTTTGCTATCTGGGCTATGGCTGATTCAACGAAGCGCAGCGTGATTCCTTCGGTAGATAGCAGGGCCTCATATTGAATTATTAGAGCGTTTTGCGGCTCTGTCAATATCCTTACGAAATCCTCCTGGGTAAGGGAGTTAAGCTCTACTCGTATAGGGAAACGACCCTGGAGCTCAGGCAAAAGGTCAGAAGGTTTGCTTCCGTGAAAGGCCCCGGATGCAATGAATAAAATATGATCGGTCTTTACCATTCCGTATTTTGTAAGGACTGTTGACCCTTCCACAATAGGGAGAAGATCCCTTTGCACTCCCTCACGTGATACGTCAGGGCCAGATCTTGAATCGTTTCCTACTATCTTGTCCAGTTCGTCTAAGAAAATTATTCCGTTTTGCTCTGTCCTGCGAATGGCCTTTTCAACAACCTTATCGATATCAATCAGCCTCTGTGATTCTTGCTGTGTTAATATCCCGATAGCGTCTTTTACCTTTACCTTCCTTTTTTTGGTTTTAGAAGGGAGAATTTGTCCAAAAATTTCCTTTACATTGATATCCATTTCTTCTAATCCAGCGCTGGAGAATATCTCCACAAGGGGGAAAGACTTATCGCTTATCTCCAACTCTACGTACCTTTCATCGAGCTTCCCTTTCCTTAAGAGACGCCTCAGTTTCTCCCTGGTAGAGTCAAGATTAGCAGATCCAGTTTTAACTACCTCAAGCATCCCCTCTCTTTTTTCCTCGGTATCTTTCTCCATCTCCTTTTTTGGTTTAGGAAGAAGAATATCTAAGAGTTTTTCTTCTGCCAGCTCAATTGCCTTGGTTTTTACATTTTCCTGCTCCTCTTGCTTGGCCATATTCACAGCAAGCTCTGTTAATTCCCTGATCATGCTCTCTACATCTCTGCCCACATATCCAACCTCTGTGAATTTTGATGCCTCTATCTTTAAAAATGGTGAGTTAGCTAATCGAGCAAGGCGTCTCGCTATCTCAGTCTTTCCAACGCCTGTAGGGCCTATCATAATTATATTTTTGGGGGCTATTTCATCTCTCAGCTCTTTAGGAACCTGTTGCCTGCGCCATCTATTTCTGAGGGCTATAGCCACAGAGCGCTTTGCCTTGTCTTGACCAACAATATATTTATCCAGCTCTAAGACAATCTCTTTTGGAGTTAAGGGCTTCATCTCCTCTTCTATCTCATCGGTCTTTTCCATTAGGTCTCCATTAAAATTCCTAAATTAAGAAGCGGGCAGTAGTCGGTAAAAATTTCTTTGCTGCCTGCTGATTTTTCTCTTATGTCTTTGTGTTGGGCAGAAGTTTTACCTCAAACTCTTCATTGGTATATATACAGATGGAGGCTGCGATTTTCATTGATTCCATGGCTATAGATTTGGCATTTAAATCGGAGTGAGCCATAAGAGCCCTGGCGGCAGCTAAGGCATATGGGCCTCCAGAACCAATAGCTGCTAATTCCTCATCCGGTTCAATGACATCTCCATTACCCGATAATATCAAGGTATGCTCCTTGTCCATCGCAAGGAGCAGGGCCTCTAATCTACGAAGAATCTTATCTGTTCTCCAATCTTTGGCTAACTCTACCGCGGCTCTAGATAGGTTTCCGTTATATTTTTCCAGCTTTGCCTCCAGTCTTTCAAAAAGGGCAAAGGCATCTGCTGTTGCCCCTGCAAAGCCTACAAGAACCTGATCATTATACATAAACCTGACTTTTTTAGCCTTTTTTTTCATAATTGTGTTTTCGAGGGTTACCTGCCCATCTGCAGCCATAACTCCCTGTCCGTTTTTCCTGACAGAAAGGATTGTGGTTCCCCTGATCTTCTTTTGGTTTGACCCGTATCTTTTTTCAAGTCCTAATTCCAATAGATAATCTCCTTGGTAAGGAAGGAATGCTGGAGTGATGAAATAATACTTAAGCGCTCCAGGCATTTCCCATTTTTAGCTTCTTGGGTGAGATCTATCATAAACCTCCATTAACTTATCTATACTCACATGCGTATATTTTTGAGTAGTTGAAAGGTTGACATGACCTAATAGTTCCTGGATTGATCTTAAATCTGCACCGCCATCCAGGAGATGGGTTGCGAATGTGTGGCGAATTGAGTGGGGACTGATGTCCGCTGTTATCCCGCATTCCCTTGAATATCTTTTGACCAATCTATCTACACTCCTGGACGAAAGCCTTCCCCCTCTGTAATTAAGAAAAAGAGGTCCATTAGTTGCACTGAATCCGGCCTTTTTTCTTGCCTTCTCTGTATTTTTAAGATATTCTTTGATCACAACAATAGCCTTTTTTCCAACTGGCAGAAGCCTTTCTTTTCCCCCTTTGCCTGATACCCTCACAAGACGAGAAGTAAGATCTAATTTTTCTATGTCTAAGGTCACAAGTTCACTGACCCTGAGACCACATGAATAAAGTAGCTCCAAAATAGCCAGATCTCTGAGTCCCAACTCTTTTTCCCTGTCAGGTTGCTCGAGCAAGGCGAACATATCATCTATTGGAAGATACGCGGGAATACGCTTTTCTTGCCTGGGGGTACTTATATCTATCGCAGGATTGAAGGCTGTAAGTCCTCTCAATTCCAGATAGCTAAAAAATGATTTTAATGTCGAAAGTTTCCGGGCTATTGTGGTTCGCTTGCGGTTATCAAAAAGTTCTCCCAAATATAATCTGATCAGCTTATAATCTACAAGGTCAATTCCTGGATCACCTTTTTCGATACCTTTTTTAGTTACAATAAATTTGATAAATTGTCTTAAATCGCTTTCGTAGTTCCTGATTGTGTGCCTTGAATATCCCTTTTCTGCTCTTATGTAGTCGATAAAAGAATGTATCAGTTTTCTCATTACACATTTACTGAACTGCCAGGCTACCTGAGAAAGATAGTAATAATATTAAGATCATATATAACTATCATATTTGTTAATATAAGCAATTAAAATTTTTTATCAATGGCGCCTTTGGTTTTTTAATAATGCCTGCATTAGGCTGTATTAAATATTAGGATGAGAAATGAAAGCCGGGTGATGGAGGTAACGAGCTTTTCCGATAACAATGACGTGATAATAACTTAGCTCCGCTCCGCAATTGGAATGATGGAATAATGGGTTTGGGGGACTGGGAAAATGGTCTATTGGGAGAATCAGCTTGACAAAGAGGGAAATAAATATGAAGCTTCCTTTAAAGATATTCATTCATCATCATTCCATTATTCCATGTGTGAGGCAAAAGATAACAGCCTCAAAAAACCCCTTTATTTTTAATAAGTTGTACAATTTCCGAGACGTTAAATTACGGCTGAGCTAACAAGACTAATACATTTTTTCATATGAAAGTGCCTAAAGTGAGACTGCCCTGCCCGCCAGAGCAGACCTTAATAGGGGACCTCAGCGTGCCCCCATAAATCGGGATTTATGGGGTGTCTTAAGCATTACTTATTGGGCATGAGACAAAAAAGACATACCTATGTTCCCTGGCTTTCTGCAGGCGTCTTATTCACTGACAGATAGCCCAACTAATTGCATTTATTCTTCTTCAAGTAAAATTCTGTGATCAACAAGATGCATCTCTTTGATTCTTGCTTTAATTGTGCGCTGTCCACCAAAGATATCCTGAAGATATATACCATTGCTCTCAGGTCTTAAGGTGTCTACATTTTCCATAATGAGTTTTTCTTCCCCATCTTTTATGAGATATGCATTTGCCTCACACATTTCTCTGCCTCCTTGTAACTGGAATAAAAGCCACGATGAAACAATTTTAAAAAAAGACAACCAGAAAGGGATATGAATATTTTTTATAAGCCTTTCTGGCTTTTTTTCAGTTTGTCTACCTTTTTGTAGCTTCTTGCTAACGCTTGTGGAATTTATTTAAAATAGAAAACTATATTTGTCAATAAAAATTGATGGGCTCCTTGCTCGTGAAGGATGTAGAAATTTTAAGAAAAGGAGGCTACCAGATAAAGAGAGTGGGGAAGAATTCATTTTCACTTGAGGATAGTAGTTGACTTTGAATGGGAGTACAAGGGATGAGGGGGATATATGCATAGTGAATTAAATGCACACTATGCCCTGTAATGAGATAACTTGTATAATCTCTGGCTGAACTGGCGAAGCCTCTCAAAATCATGTGGATTACCTTCTTTTGAATCTACAGGAAGTTTCAGAATATCACTATTAATAAAGCTTATGGCGTTTTTAAGATTGAGTTCGGAGAGGGCGCCGACATGATCAATGACTCCTAGTTTATAAAATCGTTTTCCGAGGTAATTCATATTTTTCAAAAGGTCTCCTGTATTACTGTCTATAAGCTTTTGTTGGCTCATCGATTTGGCAGCAATCCAATATGATTCAAGGAATGTTTTGGCCAGAGCGGCCCAGATGGGTAGTTTATTGAAACCGAGTTTTGTTATTTTGTATCCCCCATTCCTATTAGATCTGGATAAAAAGGCAGAATCAAGAAAATATTCCGTTAAAGAAATGGTTTTTTCTTGGAGATCCTCCTTCTGATCAAAAATAAACTCGTTTTTAAAAAGATTTTTCAAAAAGGCATAGTCAGAAATAATTGATTTGAGATCCTTTTCCTCTTCGCCACCAGTTAAAAGCGATATTGCTACAAAGGAGTGGGGGATGAAAAAGTGGATGATGCTGTTTTTATAATATTCAAGCTTTATTTTGTTATCTTCATCTACGTAGTAAAAAGTTTCCTCCTTTCCTGTTGCATCTTCCAGAAAATCGACAACCTTTTGGTTGATTAGCAGTGATAGTGTTTCCTCTATGGTTTTTGCTGAATCTACAAGGGTAGATGCTGTAGGGACGTCGTAACTTTTTATAAATCTTAAAAGAATGTTTACGGTTTCAGCAAGTTCTGAAAGATGAAATCCCCTCTGGTGATTGGCTAAAATGGCCGTAGCAATTAGCGAAAGAGGTGTTACGAGAGAAATAGCATTTATTGACTGAACTAAATGGAAGGCCAGGCGACGAGGGGCATTTTTTACTGATGAATCTATTTGAGAAAGATACTCATTCAACGAAAAAGGATGACTGAATCGAATATAAATCTTGCCATATCTTTTTTTTAGAAACCGTCTCGCTTTTATGATCTGCCTGAAATTTTCTTTCTTTTTAAGACCTCCCGCAATCTCTTTTTGATAGGATTTTTCCTCTATAATTCGATCATAAATTATAGAAGCGGGAATAAATATCAGATCTTTGCAAAATCCTTCACGATATGCACCAAGCAGGATTGAGAGGAAGCCAGTTTTGGGAAGTATCAATTTGCCATTTCGGCTTCGACCACCTTCAATAAAGAATTCAATGGGATGCCCTTCTTCAAGAAGTGATTTAATATACGCTTGAAATACCTCTGAGTAAAGTTTTTTACCCTTGAAAGAGCGGCGGATGAAAAAGGCGCCGCATTTTCTAAAAATTTGTCCCATCGGCCAAAAGGCCAGATTTTTTCCCGCAGTAATCCTGGGGGTATGCATATGATAATTATAAAGTATATAATTGAGGATAAGGTAATCTATATGGCTTTTATGGGAAGGAACATAAATCAGTGTTCCTTTTCGAGCCCATTCCCTCACTCTTTCCAGGCCATCCATATCAACATCTATCCCTTCAAAAATCTTTTTCCAGAACCAATTTAATACCTTAACAAAGGCCTGGATATAGGTCATGTTATAATCTGCAGCGATCTCTTCAAAATATTTTCCAGCCTCTTTTTTAAGCTGTTTGAGCCTTTTTTCATTGTCAGAGGCCAATATATTGATTTCCTTGGTGACCCTTTCGTCAGTAAGAACCGATTCCTTAATCTGCTGTCTGGATTTCATGATCGGGCCCAGAATTACCCTTTTCTGTTTGTCGATGCTGTTAATAAGCATCTGCCTTATTTCTGCGGCCATATCGTGGAGAGGTCGGGTGGGTGGTTGGCTTTTTAAATAGGCTTTTACATCCAGGGGACGACCAAAGTCGATAAATGCACGGCGATTGTGCCTGAAAAAAAGGACAATCTTTCTTATAACGCCAGGGTGGTCTTTGAACCCAAAAAATATGCCGGTGAGGCTTGAATAGTCTCTTTCAGGTGTCATTTTGTAGAGGACGAGTTGTGGAACGATATAAATGGGACGATCCATATTTTTTTGTATATCCAGGAGGAATTGCAGATGGTCCTTTTCCTCATGAATGAAGTGTCTGATAAAGCCCTTTGGGTCAACAAGAAAGATAAGGGAAGTAGTACCCTGTTGAATAGCCTTTTCATAAAACCCTGAATGATACGGGCTTGGAAGACGACCGTGATGAAGCAGGAAGGAAAGTTGAGAGACCATGACTTTTACGAAGTGGGTAAGAGGTAAATACATAGAAATATTGAGGTCAAAGGCTATTGTGGGATATGGCAGTCGTTTTCTGCGGAAATTATAATGGTAGAGAAGGTAATCCAACTGCCCCCTATACTTGATTGCATAGACTACTGTACCTTTTCTGTGCATCTGCTTCAGGTCTTCTTTCATGCTTTCACTAAGGCTTACTCTTTTAAAGAGTCTATAGAGCAACCAGTTGAGAAAGAATCCCGGTTTATGATCAAGCACATAAGGATAAAGAGTTTTTTCCTGAGGTGTATTCATGGATTGATTGAATTGAAATATTCCCTTTGTTGGATGGGAAGTATAGGAAGAAATAGAATTATGTGTCAAGGGAAAAGGGTACTACCAGATACTCGGTTTTTGGGTAAGAATATGAGTTAGATATATATTATTTTCTCCTGAGAAGATGATACACGCATCAAGCATCTGAAAAGAGGCAGCATAGCGTAAGTGCCCAGTGAGCCGCTGATGCCAGAGGGAAGGTAACAGACTTGCGTTAGCAGCCCTCTCGTCTATATTTATCCAGAAATCCTATCCAGTTCACTGTCATGGTTATGGAACCGAAATCCTCCTCTATCTTTCCTTTGAGAATATAAGGGCGCATTTCATTCAGCATGTGGCAGAATTGATTATATGCCTTCGGAAAGAACACGGTTTCATAGAGGCCGGTAGTATCCTCGAAGGATACGAATTTCATGGGCTCTCTATCCTTTGTATATACTGTCTTGCCGCTTATCAGCCAACCGATAGTTGTCACATGTTTCCCCACATGGGCGTTGAGATCACAAGCCCTGACAAAATGTAAGTCCTTCAAGACCCTCTCGTATCGCTCGAGGGGATGGCGGGAGAGGGAAACACCCAGGGTTTCCAGTTCATGTTGCAACATGAGACTTTTCGAGTAAGGAGGCTGTTTTACAGGGAGTTGAGAGGCAGATGCGGAAAAAAGGGTAGGGGTCTTTTCTTCCTGATGTTCGCCGCCAAAAAACTGAAGGGCCTGCCACATCAGAGAAGGTCTGGTTAAGCCACTGGCGATACTATCAAAACACCCTGCCTTAATTAGAATTCTCACATCCTGGAGGTGGAGATGGCGACTGGATCTGAGCAGAAAATCCTCAAAATTCCTAAATGGACCGTTTTTGGAGCGCTCATGGATGATGAATTCTTGAGCATACTGGGATAAGGCTTTTAACCGCATCAGGCCGACCCGGATTTCTTTGCTTTTTCCGGTATATTTGATCTTGCTCCGATTGATGTCAGGAGGCAGGATTTTGAGCCCCATCCGCCTTGCCTCTGACAGATATCCAAATGTGGAGTAATACCCTCCGCCGTTGGAGATGACAGATGCCATAAATTCGGCTGGATAATGGGCCCTGAGATAGGCAGACTTGTAGGCCACCAGGGTATAGCTGGCCGAATGTGGCTTGCAGAAACTATAGCCGTCAAAGCCCATCATCATCTGCCAGATTTTCTCTATCACTTTTATGTTTACACCCCGCTCTCGAGCCCCTTGAGCAAATCTGGTATAAAAATCACGAAGTTTCTTATCCCTATGTTTTTTGCTCATCACCTTCCTAAGGGTATCTGCCTCTGCGGGATTAAAACCTGCCAGGCGCATGGCCACTTGACTCAATTGTTCCTGAAAGACCATGATTCCCATGGTTTCCTTTAGGACAGGCCGTAAAAGAGGATGGGGTGCATCCCAGGGCTGGCCATGGAGCCTGGATATCCATGCCCTGATGCTCTGATTTGAGGCAGGCCGGATGATGGAGGTGACCACCACATTGAGATGAAAGTGATCCAGGCGACGGTACTCATGGAGGGTAAATCCTGAGCTGACCTTTTTTAGTGCCTGCCTTGTGGCAGGACTTTCAAAATAGAAAACACCGAAGGTCTCGCCCCGGTAAAAAACCTCTACGGTCTTAGGGTCATTGATGGGGTTCCAGCTGGCGTAATTGATCCGTCTGCCATAATTTTTCTCCACCAGATCAAGGGCATCCCGAATGACTGCAAGGCTCCGGTTGCCCAGGAGATCTATCTTAACAAGTCCTGCTTTTTCCACCGAATCCTTTTCCCACTGGAGCACCTGTACCCCACTTGCAGAGATTTCTACCGGGCAGTAGCGCCGAATCTCATCGGGCACAATTACCAGACCGCCGCAGTGTACTGAGAGGTGGTCGAGGTGATCTTCAAGCTGGAGTGCAGCATATAAAATATCATCCCAGGGCTTCTCGAAGTCTATCCCTTTCATCTTGGGATGCCTGGCAAATTTGGTCCAGGTATCTTCCAGACGCCATCCAAAACCGATTTTGCTGGTTATCCGGCTGATCTCTGTCTCGGTCAGGCCAAAGACCTTTGCTACCTCCCTGACAGCAGATCTGGCTCCATAAAGGTTATGATTGGCGACCATGGCGGTTTTTCGGTTTCCATATTTGCCAAAGACATAGTCGATAACCTGATCCCGTTCGTCCCATGCGAAGTCCACATCGATGTCCGGGGGATCCATACGTCCAGTGTTTAAAAAACGCTCAAAGAAGAGGTGATGTTTTATGGGGTCTACATGGGTGATCCCCAAGGCATATGAGACGATGGATGCGGCGGCGCTTCCACGGCCACATGACCGAGTAGCCCTTCTGGTAATATCAGCCACTACCAGAAAATAATGGGCAAACTTTTTCTTTTGGATGATCTTCATCTCGTAGTCTATTCGCTCTCTGATTGCTTGGGTGAGCTTTCCATATCGACGCCTGCATCCCTCTATGGTAGACTGGTAGAGGGTTTCATAGGCCTCTTTGTCTGTCATCTGCTTAAAACGAGGGAATATGATGCGGTCAAAATCCCAACGCACAAGACATCTTTTGGCCACCTCAAGGGTATTATGGATTGCCAGAGGGGCATGGGGAAACTGATCGATCATGGATTGGGGGGCATTCAAAAAATTGTGCTCCCTGCAGATGTCTTTAAATTGCAAGCGGGAAAGCTTGGTGTTCAGGGCTATGGCACGAAGGATCCGATGAAGCGGAAACTGATCCGCCTTGATCATATAGACACGGTTGGTAGCCAGAGGAGGAATGCCGCTCTTACGTGAAAAGGCATAGCAGCTCGCCATATTGTAGCCCGGGGATAGCTCTACAAAGAGGTCCTCTTTTGAATCTCTTTTAAGGGCCTTGAGCAGTGTGAAGTCGTCAGAAAAGATGATGAGTCCCTCACGTTTCTCCTTCAGGGATTTGATCAGGTTATAATCCTGCTGGCAGTGGCGGTCTGAAATAATCCGGCAGAGGTTGGCATACCCCTCACGGTTTCGAACCAGCAGAACAGCGCGGTGCTCATCGGCTGTAAGTTCACTGCCCACAATGGGTTGAATGCCTATCTCCTTAGCCGTCTGTATAAAATGCAGGAGTCCATACAATCCATTGGTATCGGTCAGGGCAAGCCTGTCCATCCCCTGCTGCTTGGCGGATCGGCAGAGTTCTTCAATGGTGCCCATACCCCAGCCTTTGGAATAGTGGGAATGGACATTGAGATGGACAAAATTTTTCTCTGTGCCCTCTGCGGCCCTGCGGTGAGCTATGAAATTACGCTGCTCTGCCATATTTGATCGCCTCATAGCCATATCTTTCCCTAATATGATTAAGGGTCTGGAATGCCATGGCCTTTTTATCCGTGACAGGGGAGCTTGTGGAAAAGAGTGAGAGCTGTGACTGGAGAGGGGAGAAATCCTGAAACCACACCTTCATAAATCGAACCCTTATCCGACGACGATAGGCCTTTAAAAAAATCCTCTCCAGAGGTGCGTAGAGATCGAAATTCCAGAAGCTCACATGGGGCAGATTAATCTGGCGTATAATCTCTTTATGGTCTGTGTAGCTAAAGATCAACCCTGCCTTGCGGGGACACAGTGACCTGTTCAGGAGCTGATGCGAGCATTTTTCCACCAACCTGTAAAGGATTCTCAGTAGTTTTTCATCATCGATCTCGTCCTGGGAAAGGATGGCCTCTTCAGTTATCGTGGGCTCCATATGGGGAGGATACACCGGGGTTGGGTCTATGCCGAGGGCCCGCTGATGGATCACATAAGCCTGCCTTCCAAAAATAAGTTTCAGGCTATCCATATCGAGGGCGGCTATTTCCCTGATCGTAGTGATATTCAGCTCTTCCAGGAGGATTTTTTTGCGGGCATGGCCTACGCCGGGCAGGAGACTTGCCCTTAGGGGGGCTATAAAGGCGGACTCTTTGCCGTGATCTACATCCAGTACTCCTTTGGATGAGCCAATCCTGGAGGCGATGCTGGAAACCATCTTGTTCCCTGCTATGCCCACCATTCCTAAGAGATGTACATGCTCTTTGATTTCCCGTCTGAGACGGATGGCCGTGTCTTTTGCACTTCCCCAGAGACGATCCGTTCCTGTTATGTCCATATAGATATGCCCCGGTCTGGATGGTTCCCAGAGAGGTGTATAGTGCGCCACTACCTTGGCCAAGGACTTGGAGACCTTCCCGGTGAGGTTCTGGTTAGGGGGTAAGACAATCAAATCAGGGCAGAGTTTTATGGCCTTTTTGAGGGGCATGCCCTTAAAAATACCTTCCCTGCGGGCCTCAAGAGAAACAGAGAGGATAAACGCCCGTTCCGAGTGAGGTGGGGCCATGGCCACAGGGCGATCCCTGAGCCCTGGCTGGGATACCCGCGCCACAGCTATGGGAAAGGCTGGGATGTGGATGTGAATAATGTGACGGTACATAGCTCCTCAAATTCCTAAGTTAAGCGCCTAAAGTGGGCTAAAATGAACTAAAGCGCCTAAAATCTATGATATAAAACAAATGTTTAAAGTTTTTGTCTTTAACTTTAGCTCACTTTAGGCACTTTAGCTCACTTATAATGCCTCATAACCCCTACAACCCTTCCTTCAATCCGGAAATCTCCTTCTTTGATAAGAATTGATTCCATATCCGCATGGGCGGGGCGGAGTTCTACATAATTTTTTTGCTTGTAATATTTTTTAACGGTGGCCTCATTGTTGATCAGGGCCACCACGGTTTGGCCATTTTCGGCCGTTGGCTGCTTTCTCACTACGATGAAATCACCGTCCAGTATCCCGT
>QMLT01000026.1 GCA_003646875.1 Deltaproteobacteria bacterium | reverse complement strand
TAGCTTAACTGGCCAGTCTGCTTAGTTTCTTTTTTAAAAATTTGAAATAGCAGGATCATCATAAGGCTGATAACCAGCCAGAGAGTAAGATTTTTAGAAAATGTGTTCAAATGTGTTCTCCTTTGTGATTTACTTTTGAGATAGATAAATAATATAATTAATTATTCTAAACAGGATATTATAGCACACTTTATTCAACTTTACACCTTAAAATCCTTTTTGTTTCCTGTTTGATCTTGTATCTATCATCAATCCTTATGCCATAAACCCATACTATATCATCATGGCTTACAAGAATAGGAATTTTTTTCCTCTCTTCTGATGGAACTTTATTATCAATAAAGATATCTTTCACTTTTTTAAACCCATTAATACCAAGGGGTATAAATTTGTCTCCTGTTCTGAAGTTTCTTGCTCTCAGAGGCCATTTGAGTTTATCAAGGTCAAGGAATGCCTCTTCAGGCGAATGAGCGGACAACATGAAATCATCTTTAGATATCTCCGTGAAGGAGATTGTTTTATTGATCTCATGAATTTGAAATCTCCCCAGATTATTTATAGAGTAGGAGAAATTATCAGTTTTAATCATATCCCCTAAAGAAAATCTAAGCATGTTATATATCTTCTTTACTATAATATTTTCAGGAAGATTTGCCTTGGCCTGAGGTTTATCACTATTGACGAGATTTATAATAGACTTGATATGCCTGATATCAATCTTTCTGAGGTTTCCCTTTATTTTTTCTATTGCCTGCCTGATAATACGATACTGAATAGAACATGAAAGGTTATTAAAGGTGGCAAGAGAAAGTTCTAAGGAATGCTTTGAGGAATTAGAAATTATTTTCTTCAATGCTTTCTTTGCCTCTTCATCTATAAATTGGGTTTCCTGTCTGGATAGAAATGCAAGTTCACCCAGGTGTTCGACAAGCTTTGGTTGATAGTCAAGAAGTATTGGTAGTAACTCTAAGCGTATCTTGTTTCTTAGATAACTTGTTTCACGGTTTGAACTATCTATTATAAAAGACTCGTCATTTTGTTTTAAATAGGTATGGATTTCATCTCTCGTTATATCTATGAGAGGTCTTATAAAACAATTTTGCCGAATTGGAGGTATTCCAGATAAACCGGTTAGCCCGGTCCCCCTTAGAAAATGCATAAGAACTGTTTCTGCCTGATCATTCATATTATGGCCAAGGGCGAGCTTCTGGGCATGATTCTCATCTATTGCTTTTTGAAAAAACTGATATCTCATCTCTCTTGCTTTTTCCTCAATAGAGCTCCCATGCGCCTTTGTTAGTTTAGTGGCCTTATCGCAGACCAAAGCAAGATTTAGTCTTTTCGCTAAATTAGCAACAAATTCTGTTTCCTTTTCATCTTCTTTGGGTCTTAATCCATGATCAAAATGGGCAACAGTTAGACTGATATTCAAGCGCTTCCTGAGTTCATAAAGGATTTTCAAAAGGCAAACAGAATCTGCTCCTCCAGATACAGCTACAATGACGCTATCCCCTCTGTTGATCATTCGATATCCAAGGATAGCTGACAAAGCCTTTTTTTCAGTGGGATGTAGGTTTAGTTTGTTGATACCTGAAACTGGAAACTTGAAACTTGAAAGTGACATATAAAACTCATACCTTATATTCAGTCCCTTAATAATATGATATATAGATCCCAGATTTGGCCAGATAATTAAATATAAGATTAAACCATCATAAATCAAGTTTCCAGTCTCAAGTATAAAATATACATTGATCTGTGATAGTAACTTTTATTAAAATTTTCGTCACTACTCAGCAAAGTTCAGAGGTGAACATGACGACCTGAGTTACAGTTTGCTTATCTTTCATTTGAGTTTCCCTTTTTAGAATAAGAGGACATTTAATGAATAAGGCCAAAATATTAAAAGATCTTAAACAAAAACTCCGTCTTTTAGAAAAGGATAGGCTTTCGCCTTATGCTACCTTGAGCACTCAGGCTGTCAGACGAAGAGACGAGCCAGAGATTTTTGACAGTCATCGGGAGAACTTTTCTATTGATGCAGATAGGATTCTCCATTCTTTAGCCTATTCCAGATACATTGACAAGACCCAGGTTTTCTACCTTATAAAAAATGATCACATCACACACCGTGTTCTTCATGTGCAATTAGTCTCCAAGATTGGCAGAACTATAGGCCGCCTTTTACGACTTAATGAGGATCTTATTGAGGCTATTGCCCTTGGCCACGATATAGGTCATACACCGTTTGGCCACGATGGTGAAAGGTTTCTCTCAGATTTGTCTCAGAAATATGGACTCAGTAATTTTTTACACAATGTACAAAGTGTGCGTTTTTTAGAGGCAATAGAAAAAAAAGGAGTTGGTTGGAACCTATCTCTTCAGGTTTTGGATGGCATCCTTTGTCATAACGGGGAGGTGCATAATCCCGCCTTATATCCTGATAAAGATAAAGATTTTGCTCGATTGGAACAAGATATAAAAAAGGTAATAGGGGATCCAAATACACCTATCTGGCCTATGACTATGGAGGGGTGTGTTGTTCGGATGGCAGACACCATTAGCTATATTGGTAGAGATATAGAGGATGCAATCAGACTGGGTTTGATAAAAAGAAATGAAATGCCGCGGGATTGCCGCCGCATATTGGGAGAAACAAACGGAACTATTGTATATACCCTGGTTGAGGATTTGATTGCAGAAAGCCTGGGAAAACCCTCTCTTTCATTTAGCCCTGATGTTGCACAGGCATTAAAAAGGCTTAAAGATTTCAACCAGGAGTTTATATACACCAATCCCAGGGCGAAAAATCAAACCGACAAGTTAAAATTGATGTTTGAGATGCTTTTTAATAAATATTATAATGATCTAAAAGCAGGTAATGATAATTCAGTTATTTTTAAAGAATTTTTAGATGGAATGTCCTCTCAGTATCGAGATGCTACGCCTCTTGCTATGATTGTCCGGGATTTTATCTCTGGAATGACAGATGATTATTTTTTACGCCAATGCCAGGAGAACCTCATGCCCCAGATATTATCAGGGCGATACGAAAACATTTGACAAGATAGACTAAATTGGATAAGAGAATCTGTCTGATCGCACAAGAGCAATGCTTTTTTGGGGGCGCTAATGGATACTATCAAGGATTATTTTTTATGTGATAACTGCAAAAATAAAAATTTTATTAAAATCTATACTTTTTCTACCCAGTTTCGAAGGGTAAATTTTTCAGATAATCTCATACATGATGAAATCACAGAAGAAATCTACCAGTGCACACATTGCGGCAGAACCTTTTCAAAACACCAGATAGCGACACGATTAAAGGAAATAAAAGATGAAAGACTTAAATCTTTAGATATGACAGGGAAGTAACAGTAATTTTAGAGGATTTCTTTTCCACTTAGTCTTAGATCCCTTTCTTCATTCCACTTTATCCATTCAGTTCTTCTTTCAGCTTCATGGTCAAAACTAATTGGTGCGCTGATACCCTCTTTCGTAACAATTACCTGTTGGTATTGCCTGAGAAGGATCTCATTCCATTCTTTTTCAGTAATTCTGTGGGGACCTTGTACTCTATGCGGTTTCTTAAAATCAGTAATAATCCCGGATTCAGGCATTTTTTGCAAAGGATTATATATCTCAACCTCTCCCTCAAAGACCTTGATGATGGTAGACTGGTCACGCTTTAATTTTAGGTCATATGCTGTCCCCCTGACACCAGCAACCAGGGTTGGGGTGGATACATACATTTCTTTTTTCCGGCGTGATCTCACTTGTAAGACCTTTCCCCAGAGCCTTCCAAGAAAAAGTTTAAATTTCCCCACAACTGATTTTTTCTGCTCAGCCCTTTTTAAGGCGCTAATTCTTAGTGTGGAGCCCTCATCTAATCTGATAACTCTTCCATGACTCATCATTAATTCTACCCTGCCACCGCGTTTTACTTCTATACGGTCTTTACAATCAAGAATCATATTTAATAAGGCTTTTTTATGAGGGCCTTTGGTGTCTTTCTTAATTATTACTGGAGGCTTTAAAAAGGTTATCACCACCGTCTCTCTTTTTTGCTCGGGAACAATGCTATTCATTTCTTTTTTTGAGAAAAGATTTATTTCTTCTCCTTCAGCAAGATTATCCCAATCTTTAATATGGGGATTAATTTTGACAAATTGTTTTGTCATCTCAGGATTGAATCTGCCGTATATTTTAAAGCAAAGGAAGCTTATTGATTCATCTGCTTTCACTTTAACGGATCGTCTTTTAGAGGCTTCTGAATAAGAGGAGAAAAGTAAAAAGATAACAATGAGCAAAAAAAATGTATTTAATTTTAATCTATTTTTATCACCGGGCTTATTTTTCATTTTGACTCTCCTGGTGATAGAATTGGCACTTGTATGATCCTATTTCAATTGTATCAAAATCCTTCAGGTAATGGCTTTCTTTTATCACTTCATTATTTACTTTTACTTTGGTTTTCTTAGTGATTGGTGTAATAGCATATCCATTCGGTCTGCGGCTAATAGTAGCTGCTGTAGGAGGCATGAACAAACCGCCGAGCCTTATTTCAGATGTTTCAGCTTTTCCTATCTTGGTTAACTTTTTCGTCAGTGGAATTTCGCCCCCACCAGAGCCATCAATGAAGCTTATGACACCCATTTTTCCTTGTTGAGCGGATACATCCTTGGCCTTTTTTTCGGCCTGTTTCTCTAACAGCTCCTTTTGTTGAGCGGTATCAAGGATCATGGTCTTATCAAGCTCTGCCTCTTTCGCTTTGGCTTGCTCTTGCTTTGACATAGCAAAGAAAAGGAGATGTTTGCCAATAGTTATTTTATCCTTATGTTGTAGTTTATAAGAAGTAATTTTTTTATCATTCGCAAATGTTCCGTTTGTGCTTTGTAGGTCAGTAAGGATATAGATACCTCCAGTTTTATCTATTCTGGCATGGTGACTGGATACTGCCAGATTATCAATAACAATTTCATTTGCTTCATCCCGCCCGATAGTCATGCTATCTTTGGAAAAAGGATACTCCTTTATCACTTTTTTATTAAATACTAATATCACGCGTGCCATAATATATGCCCCTTTTTGTGGTTAATAAGAAAAAGCAGACACTCTCATTTTTTATTCTTTAAAAAGGTGTGAAATTTTTTTATTATTCCTCGCTTTTCATCAGATTCTTTATTTACAGATATTAAAGAAACAGTGATATTATCATTACCGCCTCTCTTGTTGGCCTCAGAAATGAGTTGCTGACAGATATGTTCAGGGTCATTTCCATTTTTGATAATGTTTAGTATTTCATTGTCTGATACAAGATCTGTGAGCCCATCAGTGCAGAGTAAAAAACGGTCATTATCTATATGTTCAATTTCGAACACATCTGCATCAACAGTTTCTGAAGAACCTAAATTTCTTGTGAGTATGTGTCTTAAAGGTGAAGTTTCTGCCTCTTCCTTGGATATCAGGCCCATCTCTAACTGTTCGGCTACCATACTGTGTTCCTTAGAAAGGGGCTCCATTGAATCTCCTCTTATAAGATATATCCTGCTATCGCCTACATTAGCTGCAATTATGGTAGAGGGCATTACTGCCAGAATTACAATTGTTGTTCCCATACCTTTGTATTCTGTATATTCTTGAGACATCTCATAAATCACTCTGTTCGCTAATTTTATACTACTTGATAGATAATTGCCTCTTTGGCTCAAGGTCATATCCGGAAAGTCAAATATTTCAGTTAGCGGACTGTTTTTATTTATCCAATTATTAACATTTTTCTGGACTATCTTCACGGCAACCTTACTTGCAACCTCTCCAGCCAGATGACCCCCCATACCATCAGCCACTATGTATAGATTAGTAGAGTTATCCATTGCAAGGAAATCCTCGTTAGTTTCCCTCTTAAGACCTACATCAGAAAGTCCCGCAGCTGAAATTTTCAATGTTTCTCCTTAATGATTTTCACCTTCTACTTGTTATCTTTATTTTTTTGCCCTCAGTGTGTCAATTTTATTCGCTAACACTCTTAAATATTTAGCAAAATTACTCGCCTTCTGAAACCTATGATCCGGGTTTTTGGCTAAGGCTTTATCGAGTATTTGCTCACATGGCTTAATAATTTTTGGATTTAGCGTGTGGGGTGAGGGATGTTTTTCCTGAGTGATTTTGTAAAAAAGACTGTTCATGTTCGCACCAATGAATGGCAATTCTCCTGTGAGGAGCTGAAAGAATACCACACCCAGCGAGAATATATCGGAGCGTGCATCTATCTGACGACCCATAATCTGTTCTGGTGACATATAGTTAGGTGTGCCAAGTATTATCCCGCTTCTGGTTTTTGAGGAAGACATTGACTTTGCTATTCCAAAATCAGTTACCTTTACCCTACCAATTTTTAATAGCATAATATTTGCCGGTTTTATGTCTCTGTGAATTACACTATTGTTGTGCGCATATTCTAACGCATCGGCTGTTTCAGCTATGATATCGAGTATTTTTCTCATTGGAAGGAGCGATCCTTTCTTGCAATATTTTTCGAGATTATCTCCGTCTAAGAATTCCATGGCCATATACGTAAGGTCATAGTCTTCTCCTACGTCGTGTATGGCAACAATTCCAGGGTGCGAGAGGTTTCCTGCCAACTCAGCCTCTGTAAAGAAACGCTCTTTTATTTCTTTTAGCTGATCCTCGTCAAATTCATCAGAGAAACGGATTGTCTTAATTGCCAAGAGGCGATTGATTTTAGGATCTCTCGCTTTATACACGGTACCCATTGCGCCCCGACCCAACTCCATGAGTATTTCATATCTTCCAACCGTGGGCTTAATTTCCAGGTCATCTGAAACAATTATTTTTTCTTGATTACTTCCTTGATAGGCGCCTAATGGCAGAGAACTGAGCACCTTTTTTAATTTTGGTATGCGTTCATTTAGATCCTTAAATCCTTTTTCTTTCTTGTTAATATATTCATATATAGAAATAGCCTTATTAATCATTCTCTTTCGTTCATAATCAAGCCCGAGATTGTAAATAATATCCCTTAGTTCATCATCGAGAGGACATTTCCTGAATTTTTCAAATGCCAGATCAAGCAATCCCTGGCTCTGGAGACTAATACCAAGCATCCGGTTCGTTTCTATCGCCTCTTTTGAGAAACCTGTCGCGCGAATGAATAGAAAGTCTTTTCCCATAATAACAACATAGATCGTTACCAGAGAGAGAAGGATATAGATGCTTTTGAACCATATATCAAATGCAATAAAGAAGGTGGCGCTGGTTAAAAATACAAGAAAAATAAGTCCGGCTGTAATTCCCGTTCTGTTTAAATAACTGAAACGGGATTGTAATAATGAGGATGCTAAGCCAACCAACATTAAGATAAGGATCTCCAGATAAAGCATCATATTTGAGCGCTTAAGAAAACGTCCATTTAAAAGATCCTCGATTACATTGGCCATAAACTCTATGCGTGGCATAGATGGGTCTACTGGCGTGCTCACTGCAGGGCTTCCTTTGGCTGTAAAACCAATGAGGACAATTTTGCCATCAAATACGGCCGGGACCTTTTTAACATTTAAGATATCGATAAATGAATAGTATGGAAATGATCGCCTTCCACCTTTAAATTTAATAAACATTTCACCATTGCTGGTTGGAATAATTTCTTTTCCGATTTTGATTCCGGAGTCTTTAATTATTACCTGCTCAGGATGCTTATTTATGTAGTCAAGCACAAGACGAAGGGGCATGGAGGGAATTATATGTCCTCGATAATCAATAAAGGGTATATGAACCTGGCCCATCATTATTTTATTAGGGGAGAGATTTACGTGTCCCAGTCCATGACTGCTTTTTAATAGCTCATTAAAAGGGGTGGTTAATTCTCTAACAGATGTGTGGTCTTTAATATTAATGTTATCTTTTTTAAATGTGCTGAGATTGAGAAATGATTCAGGTGGAATTACTAACTCGGTTTGATATTTTCCAAATTCGCCAATAACCGGAAGGATTATATTTCCACTGTTTTTCACTGTTTCGGATAATACTTTATCATTATCGAGTCGTTTTTCAATCTCCTTTAGCTCAGCAAGTATCCATGTATCTTTCTCTCCGGCAGGGTAAGTATTTTCTCGTTTCAGGATTTTACTGTAAAGCTTCTCTATTTCTTTGATGCCTGGGTTTTGCTCCTTTTCGCTAAAGATCATATCTAAGCCAATAAACTTTGCCCCATTACTTTTTAAGATTTTGATCATCTCAGCTATGATATGCCGTGGCCAGGGCCACTGCCCAAGCTTACTAATGCTTTTATCATCGATATTTACTAGGGCTACTTTGCTTTCACCAGGGTTACGTGGTGTATCGAGCCGCATTTCGATCTCGTAGATTTGCTTTTCAAGGGACTCAAAAGGGGAGAAGCTCATAAAAGACAGGTACATACAAATAGCTATGACAAGTAGTCCTATAAATAGATTTGTTCTTAAATCTTTTTTGTTCATATAAAATTATACGATTAGGTAATTGTATGAGGTAATGAACGTGAACTACCTTGCAGCCTCGACAGTTCCGTCAACCTGCGGGGTGTCCCCACATAATATATTGCGAAGAGAAGCTAAATGTATATTTTCGTTGCCTTAAATTTTTTTGTTGATAGCGTGTGATCTAATGGTTATATGCAATGCATGTAATATGTAATATATTTTTTCAGAATAAGTTACGCAACTTAAAATTAATGGAAATCTATATCAAATTAATACCTATATGTCAAAGAAAAGCCTGGTTTTAATATTTTAATATTACATCCGTTCTTATTGAGTTGAAATAATGTGTAAATAATGATATATAAAATAAAAAATTTTCTTTAACGTGTAACATGTAACAAGGCTACGAGCCATTATGGATGCTGCATCAATTCAAGGGAAGAAAAAAACACAGAATGATAATTTTGTCTCCAAGCGTAAATTAGGAGAATTATTAATAGAATCAGGTCTTTTGACTATTGATAAACTAAAGGACGCCTTACAGGCTCAGAAGAATACCGGGAAAAGGTTAGGCGAGGCCTTAATTGACATGAAGATCATTTCAGAAGAGGAGATGGCCTTTTCTCTGGCTATGCAACTTAAGATTCCCTTCATTGATCTCGTAGACTATTCCATAAAAGATGATGTGATTGACAGTATACCTGAGGAGGTGTGCCAGAAATTTGTATGCATTCCTCTCTCTTTGAAAAATAATATACTTCATGTTGCGATGGCTGATCCTCTTGATCTGCATATAATGAAAGATCTCCAGTTTATAACTGGTTATAATATCCAGCCTGCTATTGCTACGCGAAGCCAGATAATGGATAAGCTTCAACGCCACTACCACCCTGAAAGAACAATTAAGGATGTTGCTGATGAATTTGTTGAAGATGCTGGTCTTATGGAGTTTTTTCCAGATGAAGAAAAGAAGATCGAGGAAGAAGAAGATTTTGAATCTTTTAAGGATTCACCGTTTATAAAAATGGTCGATCTTATAATCAGGAATGCCATTAAAAGTGGATCAAGTGATGTTCATATTGAGGCGCAGGAAAATCATGTAAGAGTGAGAAATCGTATTGATGGCGTGCTAAAGGATTCTATCAAGCTTCCGAAATGGACTCAACCTATTATTATTTCACGTATAAAGGTATTGGCGGGTTTAAATATAGCAGAAAGGAGACTCCCCCAAGATGGGAGGATAAAAGTAAAGGCAAGGAATGTATCCGTAGACCTGAGGGTATCCACACTTCCTACGTATTATGGTGAAAAGGCAGTTATAAGAATTTTGAACAAAGAGGAAGCCTTTCTCTCACTGGATCAACTTGGATTAAGCCAGAAGAATCTGACAATACTAACCAATTTTATACACCGACCTCAGGGTATGGTTTTGATTACAGGCCCTACAGGAAGTGGAAAAACCTCAACCCTGTATGCATGTATGCGGGAGATAAAGTCGGAAGAGGTCAATATCATTTCTGTTGAGGATCCCGTAGAATATGAGTTGTCTGGTGTCAACCAGGTACAGATAAACGAGAAGGTTGGACTTTCATTTCCCTTTGTTCTGCGCTCGATTTTGCGACAAGATCCCAATGTAATTATGATAGGTGAGATAAGAGATGAAGAGACGGCTGAGATAGCTGTTCAGGCCTCTATGACTGGACATCTGGTTCTCTCAACCCTGCATACAAACGATGCCCCTGCGGCGGTTACGCGCCTGTTAGATATAGGTATTCCACCATACCTTATTGCCTCTTCTTTAGTTGGGATTGTAGCACAGCGTCTGGTAAGAACCATATGCCCGGATTGTAAGGAGGAGTATGTGCCCAGTCAGGATTCCCTAGCCAGGCTCAACATGGATCAAAATGATCTCCCCTTTAAATTCTATAGGGGGGCAGGGTGCCCTAATTGCAACAATACGGGTTTCATAGGAAGAACGGCCATTGAAGAAATAATGATTGTTGGCCCGAAAATAAGAGAACTCATTCAGTCCTCTGCAACGGCCGATACTTTGAGGGATGCAGCCATGGCAATGGGGATGACCACTCTCGGGATGAGTGGAATGAGAAAGATAGAAAAGGGAATTACAACCATAGAAGAGGTGCTGAAAGCCGTACACGAGAAAGAGGAATTGACAACCATTTGTCCTCATTGCGGTAAAACTGTCAGTTTAGATTTTAAAGACTGCCCTTATTGCAAAAAACCTCTAATCCCTACCTGTAGTTCTTGTAATCGGATAGTACAGCCAGGTTGGGTTGCCTGTCCTTATTGCGGAAATAGCTTAAAGCCTAAAACTTAAAATCCTTTGACAACCCCTAAGGAAATTTATTTCTTGACTATTCCTTTACCTTTTTCTACCTTAGCCTTAAAATAATAGCTGAAAAATATATACACTGTTATTAGAAGAGGAATTTGCATGAAGTGTAAATATCATCCTAAAAGGGAGGCAAAATACTTTTGTGCAAGTTGTAATGCCCCTCTCTGTGAGGAATGCGCTGAAGAAGGAGAAGATGGCAAATATTATTGTTTTCAGTGTGCCATGCTACACTCTATCTCCGAAGTTGGGACCTCCATACAAGATAAGCGGGCTGAGGTCAGAGAGAAGAAGGCAGTTAAAAAGAAACAATGGGGGCCTTTTCAGTATTTTGTGATTATTTCCTCTGTGTTGATACTGGTGATGTGGGGAGTGATTATCTTTGGTGGTCAGCCTGCACCTCCAAGAAAGATTGATTTTGCAAAAAAAGGGAGGGTGCTTCTCTTTATGGTTGATGGAGCTATCAAGCGTTATGCGCATTATGAAGGAAATAAATACCCTGAAAAACTATCGAATCTTGTTCCCAAATATCTATCATTAAGGAAGGATCAACTTTTTTATTTAGAGAAATTATCCTATCAGAGGGATCCCAGGATAGGTTACCGCTTGTCTGTGGCAAGTCCCAAGGCAGGGGAGATGAATGTGGTTCTAACACCAAAGGGTATTGAGTATACTCAACCATCGAGCGGCGGAGCCTAAATGAAATGAAAAGGCGTGCTGGTTTTACACTTGTTGAATTGATGGTTGTGGTTGCCATTTTGGGCATATTAGGCGCCACGGCAGTACCACTCTTAAACACATGGCGACAGAGGGCATATGGATCTGAAGCTACTCTTATGCTAAAAACTATTCTTGATGGAGAGATAATGTATTTTTTAGAGAATGAAACCTTTTTCCCGGCAGCTGGACAAACAATACTGATATCTCATAATGATTCACCTACAGACCAAGATATAACTGATGTAAAAAATGCACTTAATGTACTTATTCCTGTTGGCCATTTTCTTGACTTTACCATCACTCATGGTATTGATGCCTTTGGCAAGAGTTTTTGCATTGTGAAAGTCGAGTCCGATTTGCCTATTTTTAAGGAAGGGATTAAGTATATTAGCGCAATGATGGATGAGAAAGGCACTATAACACCTCTTTAATTACTTTTGAGACACTTCAAAATAATTAATATAGTATATGTTTTAAATTTTGGAATCTATTCAGCAGCTTCCTGTTTGACATGTATTAAAATCCCATTATTAAACTTTTTACTCTTTTCCTTATCAAGCTTATTTATTAATAATTATGAGCCTCAAATCTATAATTAATAATTTTATTACCAGCGGAATAAAATCTCCGGATT
>QMLT01000025.1 GCA_003646875.1 Deltaproteobacteria bacterium | reverse complement strand
GTTCCAGTACCTTTAACGAGTTCTCTCCAGAGCACGGCCTGCCAGTGATTTTCCTCTCCATTTTCCCATCTGAAAATCATTTCTGGACGAAAAAGCAGGTACTGGTCAAAGGTGTCCGCGATCCGTTCAGAAAGCTGAAAGCGCTTTAAATTTCTCTCGGTATCTCCCAGGTAGGCGCTAAGGGTTTCAAAGCCCGGCTTTCTGATACATGAAGGCAGAAGCTTCATGATCTTCCAGGTCATTGTTTTGGGATCAAAAGGCGAACGTTCAGGGAGGTCCGGAATGACTTTCTGAAACACTTCGTGGACAAAGGCGTTAGGAAAGGGAAATCTGTAATTTGCACAGATACCATGACGCTGGGCAAGCTGCATTGATACCCAGCGCTCCATACCTTTACTCTGTACAACAATAATTTCTTGATCCAGCGCTGATGATAAAGGTTCCTCAAGCACTTCAGCCAATGCATTGGCCAGGATCTCCAATCTGTTGCTGGTAAAGAGTCTAAGGGTCATTATCAAGATTTCCTATTCCAATGAACATACATGCCCTTTCGGCCTCAACGAGGCATAAAGGTAGTTGCGTGGTCAAATGGTCAAGTGGTTGAGTATTAAATGAGTTAACCTGAGGCATTTTTATATCAACCCCATACAATCTTACGGTACATTGAGGGATCTGTGTCACCTTCAGTTGATATAAGTAAGACTGTTGACGATTCATTGAGCTGTAATGCATTAGCAATTTTTCGGCAGGATGACTGTGTAAGAACAGTCGTAAGCAAACCCAGAGTTACCGCGCCTGATTCGCCTGAAATAACTCTGTCATCACCCTGAAGGGGATTACCGAGAATGCGCATACCTCTTATTGCTATATAGTCTGGACAGGCAATAAACACATCAGCATAGTCTCGAAGGATCTTCCATGCCAGGGCGCTTGGCTCACCACACGCCAGGCCGGCCATAATTGTATTGAGGTTGCCGCTGAGTTTTTTAGGCATTCTTCTATGAGTGGCCATGGGTTCATAAAAACAGGCAGCACGGGTAGGCTCCACAACAACAAATAGAGGTCGTTTGTCGCCAAATAACTCACATAAATAAGCCTGGCTGGCACCTGCCAGAGAACCCACGCCACACTGCACAAGAACATGTGTGGGAATTTCTCCTTCCAATTGCTCCAGTGCCTCGTGCAGGATAGTGAGATAGCCCTGCATTATTTTTAAAGGAATTTCCTCATACCCTTCTCTTGCTGTATCCTGTAATAAAATCCAGCCTTGTTTTTGGGCCTGCTCTGCCGCTTGCTTAACAGCATCATCATAGGTGCCATCGATGATAAGTGTTTGAGCTCCATGCGCTTTGATAGATTCATATCGTGCTGTAGAAGCGCCTTTTGGCAGATAGACGACAGCTCTACACCTCAGTTGCTGCGCGGCCCATGCAACTGCACGGCCATGATTCCCGTCTGTTGCCGTCACCAATGTAGTGTCAGCCAGCACTTCTTTTGCGCTGGGTTCATGGGGCAAATCGAACGACAATTCCTGCGTATTCATTTCTAATCTCTGAGCGAGGAGATATGCCAGTCCATGGGTGGCGCCAAGCACCTTGAAGGCATTGAGGCCAAATCGGTGTGATTCGTCTTTAATCCAGATGTTAGAAACGCGCAACATATCCGCAAGATGAGTAAGTTTTACCAGTGGAGTTGGCGTATAATCAGGAAAGGTTTGATGGAATTTCCGTGCAGAATGGGCTGTTGACGGAGAAAATGAATCTGTCGAGGCTTTCACCACATCTTTTTTTCTGGAAAACTGATTAACAATGTATGTTATTTTCTCTATTTCGGGCATGATGAAAATTCCTTCTCACTTCATCTTTTTCTAATTCCAGCAATTATTTTTGTATTCAGCCACACGAAGTCCCTGGCCCAGACCTGATTTGAGAAGGATTTAATCTACGGCATCTGTTTGATGCACCTTAGGGTGTAAAGAGCTTTTTCCACGGAAGTCGCGCCAGGGCGGGCACTAAGATTAGACAATTTATAATTGATAAGTGATAATTTTATATTGACCATTTCGATACTTGGGCAACCAGAAAAAGTTTAAGGCTTATTAGCAACATGTTGTGAGCTACCCTGAATTATTTGTGGAGGAGATGATTGAGCCAACTATAATGATCCATTCATTCCATTCATTGGACAACCCTTATTGGTTAAAAAAATACTCGCACAGCAGGCGCGGATCATTGGTTCCAATACCGTCTACACCCATATCAACGTATGGCTTTATAAGATCCTTTTTATCAATATTCCACACAAAAACCTTTAGTTTTTCTTTATGGGCTGTTTGGACAAATTTTCTGTCTATAAAAGAGTAATTCATGACGAGTGCGTCTGCAGATGCCTGAGTAGCAATGCACGTGTCTACTGGGCATCCCGCCAGAAGCACGCCGGTTTTGATGTGGTTGTCCATCTCTTTTATAGTCTTCACAAACCTGTGCCAGAAAGAGATCACATATACATTGTTTTCGATATTGTTCCTTTTTATTAGTTTGTAAACACTTTTGAATGTCCCTTCTTCCTTCAACTCGATGACCAGCTCCACTTTGTTGTCAATAAAGTCAATGACTTCCTGAAGTGTAGGTATGCGCTGACCATTACCCGCATCAAGTTTTTTCAGCTCATCAATGGTAAAATTGCAAACAGGCCCTGTGCCATCAGTGGTGCGATCCAGGGTTGAGTCATGCATGACAACTATCTCTTTGTCTTTGCTCAAACGCACATCTATCTCCACGGCGTTAACTCCAATCTCAATTGCCCTTCCAATTGAAAGCAGGGTATTCTCAGGCTCCAGGGCCGCAGCTCCACGATGTCCCATAATGATCATTGTAACCTCACAAAAAAATGCTAGTTTATGGCAATTGCCTATACATAAAAAATTCCAGACTCGATCACCTGTGGATCCTCCACGTCAATGCTATGGACAATATCCTTATACATCCGTTTCTTCATCTCGGCGATTACCTCTCTGCGCTTGTTTAAGGTTTTTGCAAATGAGAGCGCCTCATTCATCAGGTCATCTATATGAAAGGCCTTTGTGACTATGTGATGCGCTTCACATTCCTCGGCAGTGGCTCGTTTTCCGGTATACTGCATTTCTTCAAACTTGTACATGGGTATTGCCTTTTTGATGATAGCAATCATACCAGGAAGAAATGGAATACCAAGGTCTACTTCTGGAAAGGAAAAAAAGCCACGGTCAGTACGCATAAAGCGGAAGTCAAAGGCACAGCTCATGATGGCTCCGCCAGCAAACACATGACCTGATATTGCAGCGATTGTAGGCATTGGATAAAGGAGGATTCGTTTGAAAAGTTTCATCATCGTAGAGAAGAATGCCTTTGCGGTCTCCATATCGTTGTTTTCAATAAAAGGTGACAGCCAATCCAGGTCAATCCCGTTACAAAAAATTTTTTCATGGGAGGAGGTGACAATCAGGGAATTGGCATCTGTATCATTTTCAATCTCATCTAAAACCGTGAGAAAGCAGTCCAAAAATGCGAGATTGAAACGATTTTCGCCATCGTTCATGGTAAGAATAGCCACTTTCTCATCTAATGTATATTCTACACGTGCCATTTTTCGCTTCTCCTAAATGATAAGGATTTTCTTTGCATGGTGGATAAAATAAGATGAAAGAATGGTGTGTGTCAAAGTAAAAAAGCCCATAAGATATGCGGGAGAAAGGTAAGTCGATAATGTATCAGCTCATGGATATTGGGATAAATGGTACTTTATGGTCTAATTTTTTTTAGGCAACATCTTTCTAAAAACTGCGCATAGGATGAGGCAACTTATAACAAATATGAGGCAAACCGTAAAGGCATTTTTGTACGCTGCCGGTGGATATATGCCATTCACTCTATCCACCCGGTTAACAATGGCTCCAGTCCAACCCTGCAAGATGGCCGGACCTAGCAGGGGGAAGGGGTTAAGGAGACCGGAAGTGAGTCCCAGGATAGAGCCTGAGGTTGTTTCTCGGACCAATGCCCAAAGATTAGTGGCGAATCCCCCGGCAATTCCCCCCATGGCGAGTAACAGGACCATCATGCCTCTTGTTGATAGGGTATGAAAACCTAATGCGAGAATCGCCCAGATGCCCGTCATAAGAGCCAAAAGACACAGAAGTATATCGACTTTGCTATGTAAGATTCTATCTGCAAGCCAACCAGATAAAGGGGCGCCAAGGATAAATCCCACTGGAATCAACATATTCAATCCACTAGCACGCAGAGCGTCCAAATTCAGTATAGATATGATAAAGGGAGTAGCCCAGAGGCCTTGGAAGGTAAAATAGGGGCCAAAAAATCCAAGGAAAAGCGCAGCCAAAACCCAGAATCGCATAGAGCTCAGAACTCTAAGAACTGATCCTCGGGAAGGCACTGATCGGGAATTTGGTATGGGGGCTTCTTTGCTCAATGGTGCAATCACTGTGTCGTGATCCCGAACGAATACGAGGGTAGCAAGCGCAAGCATGAGTGTTATACTACCGATGATCAAAAAGCTCGACCTCCAGCCCCACACACTGGCCATCCATGCAAGTGGTGTGGTAGCCACGATTGCCCCTAAGTTACCTGAGGCCAGAAACAATCCAGTCATTGTGGCAAACTCTTTTTCTCGGAACCACTGAGCAAAGGACTTCATCGCCGGAACGTAAACCCCGCCTACGCCAAAACCTATGAGGCCTCTGCCTATAGCAGCCCACCCAACAGTTGGGGCTAATCCGAATAAGACACATCCTATGGTTGCCACCAAAGACCAAAATCCCACCACTTTTCTTGGCCCCAATACGTCTGAGAGATGACCTACCAGAGGCTGCTCCAAGGCATAGAGATAGAAATACATGGAGGACATGAACCCTAATGCTGTAGCGTTTGTATGAAAAGTGGCCAGAAGATTAGGCGCAATCACCGATGTGGAGACACGGTGGAAAAAGACTAAAAAGTATACCGAGGAAATCACTCCAAAAACTACCCAGCGGTGGGGATCACGGAATTGGGATTTTTTTACATGACTCATAACGAGTTTTTATAGATGCTCAAGCGTGTTAAAGTAGATACGCAATGGAAGAGAGAAGGCTCGAAACAGCTATGGGAGACATGAGTATGTATTTCATAAGGGTTCTGTCTTCCTTTGAATCATGGGTTTACCTTGACGAATTCTCATTGATCAACGTATGACGAGTTATATCTGAGGCTTTTGGGATTGTCAATGCATATGCGGGTTTTGCTGG
The DNA here is from genome assembly GCA_003646875.1 of Deltaproteobacteria bacterium. Lineage (GTDB taxonomy): Bacteria > Desulfobacterota > DSM-4660 > Desulfatiglandales > B25-G16 > B33-G16. The sequence goes on along the minus strand of QMLT01000025.1, from coordinate 6,955 downwards.
TTGAGCCGCACATTCTCTTTGCCATAATGGAAAGCTGAAAATACTTATTGGGTTGTGCCAGATACAATATTGTTATGACTTATTGCATCTACTTGTTTAAGTGACAGTAATAACAGCAGTCCCGACGCACTCATCAATGTACAGAGCCAGAATGCCAAACCATATCCAGCGGTGACGTCAAAAATGTATCCAGCCAGAATCGGGCCAATAGCGCCGCCAATAGTACCACTGAAGGCAACGATGCCAAAGAGGACACCATGAGCATTTAGTCCGAAAAATTCGGCAACGATGGGTGACATAATAGTGAAATATCCGCCATGGGCAATGCCGTAAATCACGGCAAAAACATAGAGCATCCACAGCTCTTTGGCTATTTGCAGCCACAAAAGCCCGGCGATGAGCAGGATAAAGCATAAAACCATTGCCCTTTTGCTACCGATTCGGTCAATGGCAATCCCACTGATAAACCTACCTGCCATGCTCACGCCGCCAATAGTAGAGAGAACAATTGCAGATTTGGTTGCGGAAATCCGTATATCCTGGGCATGAGGGACAATGTGCACTATGATAGTCATGAAGCAAAAGACGATGGCCAGATTAACTGCGCAAATTGTCCAGAATTGCCTCGTATGGACTGTCTCGCCGAGAGAAAGTCCTTCGCCAGCTAAACCTGGTTTATCTCCTGAAATATTATTCACACAATCCGGCAATGGAGAAATCTGGCTTGGGTCACGTCTTAGCAATTGAGCAATAGCAACAAGCGATAGAAGCACCCCCGCACCAATAATGATATATGAAGTCCGCCAGCCGTAACTCGTGATAAGCAGACTTGCCACAAGGGGCATGATAAACTGGCCGGCGCCGGTGCCAATTTTAACAATACCGGTCATGATTCCCCTTTTTCTGATAAACCATCGCGCTGTCGTGCTTAAGGCGATCACATCAACGGAACTTAAGCCGATGCCAATAATTATGCCGTAGAATAGATAAAGCTGCCAGATAGCGCCAAGCCTGGACATGAGCAAATGGCCCAGCCCGAACAAGAAGCCGGTTACAGCCATTATATCCCTCGGTCCTATTTTATCGTTTAGCCTGCCCGCAAAGATGCCGAACAGACCCATAAGAAAAAAAGCTATCGAAGAGGCCCCGGAGATAGCCGCGCGAGACCATCCGAATTCGGATGCTAAAGAGTTAAAAAATACTCCATAGGATACATACGTGCCAACACCTATCGCCTGGATGCCAAAACAGGCAGCGACAATGACATAACCATAGGAATAGTTATTTTTATTGTCATTATTCAGCCGCAGATTTACGCTGATCATCGCTGATATTTTTTCTTTTATTGTCATATACAAATCTTTTGGCTCCTGGTTTTCTGCCAAAATTAAATAATAAGCCGACCTCAATATTTGTTGTCTTCAAGTAATTGATTAATTGAGCTTCATGTGTTGTGTCAAGAACACGAACCGCTTTAATTTCAGGATGACTTTTTGTCTATAATCAAGTCTGCCTTAAAATCTCCGATTATATTACCTCTAAAAAATTGTGTATAATCAGGAACTGATAGTTATAAACCTTAGTAAAATATCTGGACTATTTAGCCGGGTAAACTTCATAAAAACTTTTAAGAATAATATCGGTGATTTCTTTGTGTTTAAAACTATCTGCGTTCATCTGCGCTAATCTGTGGCTGAATGGATACAACGAAGGAAGAAAATTAATTCTATTTTTGGATCAAGAGGAGAAAACACCGGGAAACTGTTTAAGTATCAAGGGGAATATTGGGAGCGGTTATCAATAGATCGTTTGAGGGTCATACTGTCTATATATTTAAGGTCACCCCCCAGGGGAATACCCAATGCGATTCTTGTAACAGTCAAATATTTTTCTTTCAGGAGATTGGCAATGTATGAAGCTGTGGCTTCCCCTTCTACGCTTGGATTGATTGCCAGTATAACCTCCTTTATATTTTCTTTTCTCAGGCGCGTCATGAGTTCAGCAATACGTATGTCCTCTATTCCTACACCATCTAAGGGGGAAAGGACACCCTGTAGAATATGGTATCTCCCTTTAAAGGTCCCTGATTTTTCAATGGCCAGCTGGTCTCCAGGCCCCTCAACAACACAAAGGACGCCATTTGCTCTCCTTTGATCGGTGCAAATTGGGCAAGGGTCTATATCAGTAAGGCTGAAACATACGGAACAGAACTTGATCTTTTCTTTTACTTCAAAAAGACTGCGGGCCAATTCTTCAGCGAAATCCTTTGGAGACCTCAAGACATAAAGCGCCAATCTCTCCGCTGACTTCTTTCCAATACCAGGAAATTTGCTAAATTGTTCAATTAGCTTTCCCAGTGATGATGGATAGATCCCCATTTCAATACCTAAAGCTATATAAGATATGTGATATGTGGCTCATATTCCGTATCCACTATCACAATCGGACATCGGAAGTTTTTACATCAAGCCTGGTATATTAACGCCACCTGTTAGTTTTGTCATCTCTTCGCTGACCATTTGCTTTGCCTGAAAAAGTGCGTCATTGACTGCTGCTAAAACAAGATCCTCTAACATCTCAATATCTTCTTGATTTATAACCTCGGGGTCAATTTTTATAGAAGCGATCTCTTGCTTTCCAGTTGCTATAACTGTTACCATTCCACCGCCAGCTGATGTTTCAACTGTCTTTTCACTTAGTTCTTCCTGCAGCTTTGCCATTTGTTCCTGAAGCCGTTGTGCCTTTTTAAGCAAATTACCCATGTTAGGCATACCTTTCAACAATTCTACCTCCTTATATCAGTGTTTGTTGTGGTTGTTTTTTCTTTGTATTTATGATTGTAGCTCTTTCTTTGCCTTACGTACTGCCTTTTTAACTTCTTTAGGCCCAGTTGCTCCCTTAATATTTCTACGGTCGATACATGATGCGGGATCGAGCCATGCGTAGACATCATTTCCAATAAGGCTGCTGAAATGTTTCATTTCATGTAAGTCAAGTTGATGCAGTTCCTTATTTTGCTTTTGAGCTGAGAGGATCATATCGCCTACAATGTGATGAGCCTTTCTGAATGTCAGGCCCTTGGTCACAAGATAATCGGCCAGGTCTGTTGCAACAAGATATCCGTTTTCAGTTGCCTTTTTGAGATTTTCTTTTTTGAAGTCTATCTCTCTGAGGAGCAGCGAGAAAATGCTCAGTGATTTTTCTACGGTGTCAACAGTATCAAAAAGAGGCTCTTTATCTTCCTGCATGTCCTTATTATAGGTAAGAGGAAGGCCTTTCATGGTTGTGAGTAGTGATATCAAGTGACCATATACCCTCCCTGTCTTTCCCCTGATCAGCTCAGGTATATCGGGATTTTTTTTCTGGGGCATGATGCTGCTGCCAGTAGCAAAGGAATCGGAGATCTCTATAAAGTCAAATTCCTGTGTTGACCAGATAATTAGCTCTTCACAAAGCCGAGAAAGATGCATCATTAAGAGGGAGGATATAAAGATAAACTCCGCTATAAAATCTCTGTCTGATACTGCGTCCATGCTATTTGCCGTTATTCTTTGCAGTCTTAGCTCCTTGGACAGGAATTCCCTGTCTATGTTAAAGGTAGTCCCTGCCAGCGCAGCGCTCCCCAGGGGAAGGACATTTGTTCTCTTCAAGGCCTCCTTATATCTCTGCGTATCCCTTTTGGTCATCTCGTAGTAGGCCAGTAAATGGTGTGCTAAAAGCACGGGTTGTGCCCGTTGAAGATGGGTATAACCCGGCATAATCAGATCCTGATTCTTTTCAGCCAGTTCGATCAAGGATAATTGAAATTCCCTTATCAGTTGTAGAATGTTTCCTGTTGAATTTTTTATGAATAACCTTGTATCAAGGGCTATCTGGTCATTTCTGCTTCTTCCGGTATGGATCATTTCACCCAGCGTGCCGGTCTTCTGCCTCAGGGCCTTTTCAATAAGGGTATGAATATCTTCCGATGACTCATCAAAGATAAATGTGCCTTTTTCTATCTCGCTATAGATCTCTTGGAGGGCAGAGAGAATCTTTTTGGCTTCGTTCTCACTGATTATACCCTGTTTTCCCAGCATTTTGCAGTATGCTATACTGCCCTGGATATCCTCTCTCCACAGCCTTTTATCAAACTGGATAGAGGAATTAAAGGTATTCACCATCTCATTTGTATCAGATGTGAAGCGGCCTCCCCAGAGCTTTTTACTCATTTTACTTTCCCTGTCTCATGATATTTGAGATTTTCGATTCATAACCATTATGCATAATAAATCCGTCGGAGGCTTTCTGGTTATATAGCGTACCTTCTTTAAATCTGATATGTTTCTCAAGGGCTAAAAAATACTTTTTCATATCTTTATTCCCTGAAATATTTCATCCAGACAGTTGATTAATAGATCAATCTCCTTTTTTGATATGATTAAGGGTGGTACAAACCTGAGAATTTTTCCCTGGACACAGTTTATTAAAAACCCTTTTTTCATGCATGCACTTACAATGTCAGCTCCGTCTCTATCAAGCAGTAATCCAAGTATAAGGCCTAAGCCCCTGATATCTCTTATAGCAGGATATTTTTGTTGAAGATAAGTGAGCTGATTTTTAAAATAATCCCCCATCGTTCTGGCGTTTTCGATCCAGCCATCATTCAAAAGGCTTTTGACAACAGCTATGGCGCCAGCAGTAATCAGGGGACTTCCTCCGAACGTTGTCGCATGACTCCCTGGGCCAAAGGCATCAGCTAATTCCTCTGTTGCCAGCATAGCGCCGATAGGAAGACCGTTACCCAAGGCCTTGGCAAGGGTCATGATATCAGGTATTATTCCAAAATGTTGGCAGGAAAAGAGCCTTCCTGTCCTTCCCATACCGGTCTGCACCTCGTCTAATATTAAGAGGAGGTCATGCTTTTTACAGATTTCTTTGACACCCTTTAGGTAATCACCGTCAGGAACAACAACACCTCCTTCACCCTGTATTGGCTCTAACATTATAGCGCACACAGATCTATCTATAGCAGCATACAGTTTATCCAGATCATTAAAGGGCACATATCTAAAATCTTCAAGGAAGGGCTCAAAGCCTATTCTGATCTTTTCTTGACCTGTAGCTGAAAGTGTGGCCATTGTCCGGCCATGGAATGAATTTTCCATTGTTATGATAGCATATCTCTCAGGCCCAAATTTTTCTTTTGAATAACGCCTGGCTAATTTTATGGCTGCCTCGTTAGCCTCAGCCCCACTGTTACAGAAAAACACCCTGTCTGCAAAAGAGTTCTCTACCAAGATCTGGGCAAGTTCTGCCTGAGGTTGTGTATAAAATAGGTTAGAAACATGTACAAGTTTTTTCGACTGTTCACACAGGGCTTTGCTCACTATAGGTGAGTTATGCCCAAGGGCACAGACAGCTATTCCACCGACGAAATCGATGTATTCATTGCCTTTCTCATCCCATACCCGGCATCCATCACCCTTAACCAGAGTGATGGGTAAGCGTTTATATGTGTTGAACATGAATGTATCTGCTTTGGATATGGTGTTAGAAATCATGATTATCTCTATAGTTTAAAGTGAGCTAAAGTGCCTAAAGTGAGCTAAAATTAAGGATAGGATTCATAATTATTTATTAACTTTAGGCGCTTTTAAAATTTAGGCACTTTAGACACTTATTAATTAAGAACTATCTCTGTTCCTACCCCTTCATTTGTAAATATCTCTAAAAGGAGGGCATGCTCCTTCCTGCCATCAATGATATGGACCTTTTCCACACCTCCTTTTAGTGCATCGAGGCAGCATTGAAGTTTTGGTATCATTCCTTCCTTAATAACCCCGCGAGTTATCATTCTTTTCGCATCATCTGCTGTGATACTACTCACAAGATTGCCATCGCTGTCAAGAACTCCCTCGACATCAGTTAAAAGAACAAGCTTTCGCGCCTCAAGGGATGAGGCAATATGACCAGCTACAAGATCGGCATTGATATTGTATGTCTCATTGTCTTTGCCAGCTCCAACAGGTGCAATCACAGGAATAAATTGGCTATTTATGAGACTTTTTATTATTCGGTTATTAACAGAGACCACCTCACCAACGAGTCCAATATCTATTATCTCCGGGGGGTTATCAGGTTTATCCATTTTCTTATCAGAATTTGGAAGAAACCGAAGCTTTTTGGCAGTAATAAGATGGCCATCTTTACCTGAAAGGCCAACTGCCTGTCCACCATGTTGATTTATTGTGGTAACGATCTCTTTATTTACCTTTCCAGCAAGAACCATCTCAACTATATCCATCGTTTTTTCATCAGTAACCCTGTGGCCATTGACAAAATTCGATTGTATGGACATTTCACTCAAGATTTTTCCTATTTGAGGGCCACCACCGTGTACTATTACCGGATTAAGGTTGACGTATTTCATAAGGATGATATCTAAGGCAAAAGCTTTTTTTAACCTGGAATCCACCATGGCATGGCCACCATATTTAATGACAATTGTCTGGTTATTAAATTTTTGTATATATGGCAAGGCCTCGATCAGGATTCTTGCCCTGTCTAAACCAGTATTCATCTGACATTCACCTAATTCCTAAAGAAGTACCCGTTCAAGGTTCATGGTTCAGGGGTTCAAGGTTGACCAAAAATCTAAACCATGCATAACGAACATAGCGTTGTATGATGTGAATGCTCATGCCTGACTCACCAACCTTGGCAGTTGTGATTTTATCAAGCGCTTCCCAGCCTATGGGAAAGATCAAAAAAAGACAAATAACCCTGAACCCTGAACCTTTTTCAACCTTGAACGGGTTACCTAAAGTATATATTTACTTAGATTTATATCTTCCAGTATGTCGCTTAACTTATCACTTACATAATCTTTATCAATTGTTATTTCTTTTTCTTTCATGTCTGATGCATTAAAAGAAATATCATCCAAAAGCGCTTCCATTACTGTATGTAAACG
>QMLT01000024.1 GCA_003646875.1 Deltaproteobacteria bacterium | reverse complement strand
TTTTTTTAACATGGCTACAATTCAATTGCGGTTTACTCGCATTTTTCCCATAAGGCCAATATCAATCATATTTTAATATTTTTCATCTTACTGATCTTATCCTTGATCTCTTTTCCTTTTTTCTCAAAACCAGGTTTATCGAGCAGCGCAAACATTGCTTTTTTATAATCTTCTACACCTGGCTGTATAAATGGATTGTGACCTAAGAGATAGCCGCTTATGGCTACGGATATTTCCATCATATAGTAGATTTCACCCAAACTAAATGCGTTTCTTCTTGGTATTTCAATTATCATGTTAGGAACATCACCTAAATAATGGGCATATGCAGGTCCTTCGATTACCTTTCTGTTTATGCTATTTATGTCTTGACCTTTCTTCACTAAATAATTCAATCCATCAATGTTATCTTTGTCGTGGGGAATAGTAACTGTGTTATCATGCTCTTGTAACATAATAAAGGTCTCTAAAATATTTCGTTCGCCCTGTTGAACCATCTGGCCATTAGCATGCAACTTTTCTGAGTAAAGAGAAGGAGATACCCACATACCATGCCCAGAATGTCCTTCACTTTCTGGAAATAACTGCTCCATCCACCTGGCTACGCCATATAAGGGCACTGAATTTGTGGCTACTATCTCTATTTTTTTACCCTTTAACCATGCTGCATGACGAGCTGCTGCATGAAGAAGACTTGGGTTTTTCCAGAAATCGTCTACCATGGTGATATTTCTCATATATTTGAAGCCAGCAGCGAATTCCTTGATATCAATATTGGCGATAGCGAGCCCAAACAACCCAACATCAGTCAATATTGAAAAACGACCACCGATATTATCAGGGATAGGAAAGGTTTTATATCCCTTCTCCTTTGATAAATTCTTAAGGGCTCCTCTGGTAGCATCAGTAGTCACATATATTAAATCTTTGGCAGCGTGACCCCAGTTTTTCTCCAGTACATTACGCAGGATTCTAAAGGCAATTGCAGTTTCTGTTGTTGTCCCTGATTTCGATATAACATTTATTCCTACAATTTTGCCTTGCAGCATATCGAGTGTATCTCTTAAATAGTCAGGGTCCATATTTTGACCAAGAAAGTAAATCTCTGGCGCATTACCTCTTTCATTTCGGCTTAACTGGTTGAAATAGGTATGAGTTAATGCCCTCCATGTGGCCTCGATGCCTAAATATGATCCTCCTATTCCTAAAGAGACAAATGCATCAATCTGGCTCCCAAGGCTTTGGGCTGCCGATTGTATTTCCTCTAAATGAGTGGGGGTGATCTCTTCTGGGAGGGTTTGCCAGCCAGTCATGGGTATCCCATCATCACATATATCTCCTTGATCTTTTTTTAACATTTTATGGGCCTTTATTACCTGGGGCGCAATATCTTCAATATCTTTAAGGGTTATAGATGATGAATCTCCTGGGGTGTCAAATAGATAGGTAAGGTCTAAAGAGATTCTATTCGACGATTGCCACGATGCCTCATTAAATGGATTCTTTTTGCCGTTAGCTCTTTCTTTCTGCATTTTTATGGTTTTGTTTTCCTTAAAACCTATTAGCTTCATCCCTTGCATATTCAACTCCTTTTATTCTGAATAGTATAGATTATTCTGTGTTCTAATAAATTCCATTTATATTAAGCCTAAAAATTACGTAGGCACTCTTGGTGGACATTATTACTGATAAAATTATAGCATGAACACTTTTTCATAGTTTTTTCAAGCACAACTTTTTTATCTAACATTTCAATTCTCATAGATATGGTTAAAAATGCGATAGGTGGGGTAGGGGAATGGCGGGTTTACCTTGACCATATGGAGAATTTTGTCTATACTCTTTATTCAAATTATATCTTAGATTGAGTTTTGCAGAGTAATGGGTTTTAAATGGTGTGATTATTGGAGGATACTATGAGTATAGCACTATATATTATAGCAATACTATGGATCGTCACAGGTGTCTTTATACTTATTTATACTGAAAGAACAATGAGGATTTTGAAAAAACTCTTTTTTACAGAAAAAGTAAGGGCACTATCTATTGTACCGATTATTTTCGGGGTTGTTTTGGTAATAGGTGCCTTTGTATGTACACAGGTATTTTTTTTGTCTCTTGTATTGGGAGTGATTGCCTTACTGAAGGGATTATATTTGATCATGGGACCGATGCCCCAGATTAAACGTCTTATGGATTGGTGGTTCAATAAAGCCAGTACCAGTTACATCCGTTTGTGTGGGCTCATAATTTTTGTCCTGGGGATTGCTATACTATCAAATCTTTAGGGCTTTTAAATACAATTTTGATGATTATAGTAGTAATAATCGGAATGCTTTAGAGATAAATGCGAATTATATTAAAGCTCATCTGGAAATTATATATGGTGTGAGCAAGATGGATATCGTGTTTTATACTATTTTTATGTATTTCAACAGGCCGTTCTAACAGCACAAACTTGGGGGATTGCGAGAATGAAGATTTTATTGACTGGCTCAAGCGGACAGCTTGGCAGTGAGTGTAAAAAAGTCTTGAAAGATGACTATGAAATCATTTCTCCAAACAAAGAAGAGCTCGATATTACCAGTTGGGACAAGGTCATAATGAGTATTGATCAATTATCGCCTGATATAATACTTAATTGTGCTGCCTTAACCAACGTTGACGAGTGCGAGAAAGAGAAAAAGTTAGCTGAGAGAATTAATGTGGAGGGTCCGAGGAATCTGGCACAGGGGGCGGCCAGATATGACAAAATTATTGTTCATATATCCTCAGATCTTATATTCAATGGCCGAAAGAGACTACCGCAACCATACTTTGAAGATGATCCCACGAGTCCCCTCTCTTGTTATGGTTTAACAAAGATGGAGAGCGAAATGGCTGTGAAGCAAAATACTCCACATTATATTATTATCAGGGCTGGTTGGATTTATGGTGTGAGAGGAGATAGTTTTTTAAAACAGATACTTCAATTGGCCATGAAAAAGGACCAAAAGTCTATATATGTTGTTAACGATCAGATTGGTTCTCCTACATGGTCTTATAGGCTTGCCCAGCAAATCAAGGTATTGATAGACAATAGAAAAGAGGGAGTTTATCATGCCACATCAGAAGGTTATTGCAGCAAATATGAGTGGGCAAAATATTTTTTAGAAAAAATGGAAATTACAATCCCTGTTTTGCCTTGTGCCAGCGAGGAGTATCCCACACCTGCAATAAGGCCACTCAATTCTATTCTTGAGAACAGGCAGCTAAAGTTAGAAGGGCTTAATATTATGCCTTATTGGCAAAAAGACCTTGATATTTTTATTGATAAATATGGTAAAAGATTACTAAAAGGAGAAGAAGAGTCTCATTGAAATAATTATCTTTTATGCGTATAATAAATAACATGGTCAATAAAAACGAAATAATTACATCGAACTAAAAGAATTGCGTTTAACACTTGGATAAGGGTATGTAAAGAAATAGCAACTATAAAGAAAAGGAGGCAAACAATGTACGTAAAAGATATAATGACAATGAATGTGGTGACTATTCCGAGTAACACAAGTGTTTCAGATGCAAAAAAGATTATGGATGCACATAAAATTCGCCGCTTGCCCATAGTAGACAGAGGAAAGCTCGTGGGTATTGTTACAGAACACAGGTTAGAGGCATATACACCCTCTAAAGCGACATCTCTCAGTGTCTGGGAAATTGGCTATCTTCTTGGAAATACAACGGTAAAAGAAATTATGGAAAAAAATCCCGTTACTGTAAATCCGGAAATGACTATTGAAGAAGCCCTGGCCATAGCCCAGAATAGACAGGTTGGCTCATTGTTAGCTATAGAAAAAAGTGGACAATTAGTAGGTATATTAACTACCAATGATTTCTTTTATAAGGTTGTCAACCCGACTCTCGGTATTGGCATGCCTGGCACACGGGTTGAGGTAATGAGCAAAACTGATAAACCTATACTTGAGGATATATGCAAGGCAACATCTAAGAAGGGTATGAAAATATTGACTCTCCATATGATATCTTCCACTGAAATAGGAGGTAAGGATATAGTTGTTCATGTGGATACCGAGAATGTCGATAAACTGATTGAGGAATTACAGGATAAGGATTATGAAGTTCATGTGAGAAAACGATAGAATTGAAATGATCATTGTAGATAAAATCTGGATATGTTGAGACGCTCCCAATAATGGGACATGATCATCATTTTTTGCGCTGAGCTGCCTTTACAGGTAATCCTATCACTTTAATAGTTCATTTCACGCAAGGAAAGGGTCTTAGTAAAGACCCTTTTTTGATTGTTATAACGAACCCTGACATTATAAGGCAAAGTAGAGCGGACTTGAGATAAGAAGAGATGTATACGTAGATATAGGCATGATGGAATGGTATGAACCAAGAGATTTCAAAGAATGGGCAAAAAGACTGTTTGCCATACGGCATTTAGTATTGATTCTATTTATTCTCGGTGTTTTTATATCAGAGCTGAGGTTCGACTGGTTTGAGCAAACAGTCGGCTCCTACCTTGTCACAACAAATTCTAAACGACCTGAATCCGGGGCAATTTGGGAAATAGGTCATCGAACTATAATGGCCCGACAGACACTTGACCAGATTGTCACTGACCGTCAATTTTTACAGCGTGAGGCTCGCGGAGCCACCACATTTACCCAGATGGCATTAAATATTTTACCCAACAAGGGCATTATGGTATCTTCCGAGCGCTTTAAAAAAATCTATCTCACGCTTCCTCAGACAATAGCTCATAAAATTGCCTCACCCTTTGAGATGCTCAGGCTTTTCAGCGATGGATCCTGGGTTCGGACCTACCTTGAAAAAGCAGGCGATGGTCTAAAAATATATCTTTTGAATGCTAACAATCGTGTGCTGAAGGAATTAGAAATACCATCAGATTTGATCCAATATATTAAAAGAATTGACATGGCGCTGACTGGTAAGCTTGAAGAATTACCAAGTTTTGAAAATCGTATCTATTCTGCTGAGCGATTTTTTGCAGCATTGAGCTCCTTGCCTCAAGAAGATCTGCGGAGCGTGGTTTCGCAGCCAGAAATGCTTTTGAGCATGCCCGGCCATATAGTCAGGGTGGGTATTTCAGATGAAGCTGTGTCAGGATTTATTGAACTCGGCTTTGAAATCGAAGACGGCACTCAGCGTAAGGTGATTTTATTACAGGGCCGTGAGTGGGCTGTGTGGGCGCTGCGATCATATCTGGAAGAAAAAGAGGGAGAACCGAATACCAACCTGAAAAGTCAAAATGACTGGATGTGATAATGACGCATGTCGCAATCATTATACGCATGTTACGTATCCTTTTTTATGCAGCGCTGGCCCTGTCAAGCTTTGCAGCTCTTGCTGGTATAGGCATGTTTTTTGTGGCAGTGAAAGATTTGCCCCGTGTGCCTGAACCCTTGAGCCGAATAATAGAAACTCCTCCTACGGAGATCTATGCAGCTACAGGTGAAAAGATTATGGTTATAGGGGGACGGGAATCTGTACCATTAAGCAGGGTTTCGCAGTACTTTATTCAAGCGGTTATAGCAACTGAAGATCACCGCTTTTGGGAGCACCATGGCATTGATAAACTGCGAACATTAAAAGCTCTCTGGATAACCTTTTTTAAGCCAGGAAAGGTTCAGGGGGCCTCAACCATCACGCAACAACTTTCCAAGAATCTTTTCTTTAGCTTTAAGCGAAGATACATGAGAAAATTTCGTGAATTGCTGGTAGCCCTGCAAATTGAATCTCAATACAGCAAACGCGAGATCCTCGAAGCATATATAAATCAGATTCCTTTTGGTGTGGGGGCGCATGGAATTGAACAGGGCGCCAGAACCTTTTTTGGCAAGCCGGCCTCAGAATTGACATTAGCGGAATCTGCACTGTTGGCAGGTCTTCCTAAATCGCCGACACGCTATAATCCCTATATTCATTATGATCGTGCCAAGAAGCGCCAGCGAGTTGTCTTATTAAGAATGGTGGCAGTTGGATACATCACTCAGGCCATGGCGGATCGTGCCTCATATGCTAAATTAAATCTTCAGAGGCTTCCAGCTCGGGCACGCACAGGAAGCTATTTTCTCGATATTGTCGTGAAAAGTCTTGAAGAGCGATATGGGCCGAACGTTGTCCATCATGGAGGACTGAAGGTTACCACAACAATTGATCCTCAACTTGAGTCCCAAGCGATAAAATCACTACAAAAGGGATTGATAGAGCTTGAAAAGATGATGGGTATTCATACAAAGACCATTGAGAGTAGTGGTGAAAAGGTTGTCCGTCCACAGGGTGCGCTTGTGGCTGTTGAAACAAACTCTGGGGCTATCAAGGCCTTAGTTGGGGGAAGGGACTATTCTGAGACGGAATATAACCGTGCAGTAGAGAGTAAACGCCTGCCTGGATCAGGTTTTAAACCATTCCTCTATTATACCGCTCTTGAAAAGTTGGATATAAATCCTGCGACTGTTTTTATTGACCAGCCTGTAACGATTCCGGTAATTGGAGCCAAAAACTGGTCTCCCAGGAATTTCGGGCTGAAATATGAGGGGCCTATGATCTTGAAAAGGGCGCTTATGAACTCTGTCAATTCTATCGCTGCTCAGCTGGTGGAAAGAACTGGCCCAGAGGAAGTCATTAGGACTGCACACCGTTGCGGGATTAAAAGCCATTTAGAGCCAGTTTATTCTGTTGCGCTGGGTACATCCGGCGTAAGTCCTCTGGAAATGGCTTCTTCCTTTGGCACCTTTGCCACTGGCGGTGTGAGGCATGAGCCATTTTTCATCTCAAGGGTTGAAGATGCCCTCGGCAGAGTATTGGAAGAACATATTGTGAGCGGGAAACGATCTCTTGACGCGAGCCTTGTATATCAAGTCGTGGATATGATGCGTGGCGTTGTGGATGAAGGTACGGGATCTATTGTGAGACGCCTCGGATTTGATCTACCCGCAGCTGGTAAGACCGGTACTACAGATGGTTATTATGATGCGTGGTTTACTGGATTCACTCCAACGCTGAGCGCATCGGTCTGGGTGGGCTACGATAAGGGAGAAGGGTTATGGGATACACAAGGCAATGGAATTACTGGTGGCCGCGGCGCTGCCCCGATATGGGCTGATTTCATGATCAAGGCAACAGAAGGCGAACCGCATAGGGAATTTGCCATTCCCTCTGATATACGATTTGAAAATGTAGACCCAATTACTGGATATAAAGCGAATGATTCAACGCTCAATCCGGTGAGAATAGCATTACGTGAAGGTCAAAAGGTATACGAGAATATTTTTCAAGATGAAACGCTCAACGATTCAACAATATTATCTCCTTTATGGGGACCCTAATGTGTCCTGGCAGTTAATGTCATGTCCATCTTTGATCAATTCTTTATAGGTGCTCTGTGTTTTATATCTTGAGACACATATCTCTTCGTATTTGGGCTACAGTTCTCCTGGGAGGGATGATAAGCCTCTGGATTTTACCAGTGTTTCTTCCTCCCATAGGGCTCGGCTGGTCTCTTGTGCCAGCATTAGTAATCATGGTAGTGGTCTTTATGGCAGTTGGTTGGTTTCTGAACCGCTTAGGCCTTAGCGCTATTGAGCGTTTTATCAGGGAAGCTACTACCTGGGAAAGAGTCGGGGCATACCGTGGAGCTGAAGAGGCCTTTAACAAAGCCACTGGTATTTTGGATAGCTTCCTCCTTTCCCCTATTGTAAAAAGGAAAGAGTCCGCAAAACTTGCTGCTCGCCTCGCTCGTTTCTGCCTTGCGCGTGCCGATAAAAATCATTCCTCTGAAACCTTTATAATCGCTTATCTCAAATCTCATCCCGAAGATGAGGAAGTAGCAGAGAACTGGTTGCAACAAGTCGAAAGCCATGGTGGACTAAAAACAGAGCATTATGAGCTTGCCTTCCGAATAGGGAATGCTCAACAGGAGAATACTATTATCCAGCATTTACTCGCACGTTTTTATCTGTCAGAGGGCCGAACTGATTTCCCTGCTCTTCAAACGTACCGACAGGTTTTAAGTGAAGGCAGTAACCAAGCTGTTGACATTGTTAAACATCTTGCAGAACTTTTTCTTAGAGACGGCCGTGCCGATGAATGGGCGCTAAGAATATATCTTCGGGCGTTTAGGCTGAGCGGTGAAAGATGTAGACTTTTGAGAGGTATTGCGGCTTGTGTTCATTGGCTCCATGAGACAGAACGAACCACACATCTATTGCAACAGGCCCGTAAATTATTAGTGAGCCTTGACGAAATGCAGTTGAAGAAGCTCCGGGAAGGCTTTAATCCTCCGGGTCCTGAGCCGACAGAGGCAAAAATTTCTGCGCAATTAAAGGTTAGCATTACATTATGGAAAGTGGTGAGACAGATAGGGAGCTCTTTTTTCAATGTCATTACTTCTGCAGCCCTTGAACTAATAGGCAGAGCAAGAGATGCGATAAACCTAATCAAACGCTCCAGAAGGGCAAAGCTCATCCTTGAGTGGACAATGATCACTGTCCTGGCTATCGGGGTTATCACTTTAATGGTCAATACAATCAGCTATCTTATCAGAAGCAAGAGAGCGCTGTATGAAAAGGAGAAGACCATTGAAATTGCTGTCACTGATCCATTCACTTTACAGGTCGCTGCATACCTAAAACCACAGGATGCTGAAAGATATGTGAAATATCTTAAAACAAAAAGATTGGATGCCTTTTGGATAAAAAGGAGAGGGAAAAGAAAGGTTTGGTATCAGGTCAGGGTTTCCCATTTTGCCAACAAGGCATCCGCCAGGGCGTATGGAAAGAGCTTAAAAGCAGAGGGCATTATTGATGATTTCTATGTCGCCAATTATGAGCGGCCTTAGGATAGAAAGGAGAGCTACAAGTAAAAAAACAACGTTCAAACTTTAATTGAACTTGAGCAACTGCTATCCTCGAAAGTGCTTATTGTGGCGGAAGTGCATGGGAATCGAACCCACCCGCGAGGGTTCTAGCCCCGCGCACCGGATTTGAAGTCCGGGAGCCCCACCAGTGAGCTTTCCACTTCCACTTTGATTTCTATCATTTAATTATTTTCATGTCAATAACGTGTGACATAGTATGATAGCGCTAAGGATGGAATATAATTCATCACATTTTAACAGCGCTGTTTTGCTTGGTCAAAAAATACTTTACGCCACATATCTTCAATAGACTTGAAAATATAGCCAATTACTGGTATAATGAATACCTATAATTTTAAACGGAAGGAATTAAGTTAGGAGTATCGAATTATGATTAAATTGGTTCTCGTAAGGCATGGTCAGAGCATATGGAACCTTGAAAACAGGTTTACCGGATGGATAGATGTAGGCCTTTCAAGCTTAGGGATTGAAGAGGCCAAATCTTCGGCAAAGCTATTAATGGAAGAAAATTATACCTTTGATATTGCCTATACATCTGTTCTCAAACGGGCTATCCAGACACTATGGATTATTTTAGAGGATATGGATTTGATGTGGATTCCGGTATACAGGAGCTGGAGGCTTAACGAAAGACACTACGGTGCCTTGCAGGGACTAAATAAGTCAGAGATGGTCAAAAAGCATGGAGCCGAGCAGGTTCTTCTGTGGCGTCGCAGCTATGATTTAAGGCCACCTGGACTGGATAGAAGTGACAGCATGTATCCAGGGAAAGATCCACGGTATGCAGGCCTTGAGGAAAAAGATATTCCCGTAGCCGAATGCTTAAAGGATACTGTCAAACGTTTTTTGCCATATTGGCATAATACCATTGTGCCGAGTCTTAAAGAGGGAAAAAGGGTTTTAATTGTAGCTCATGGGAATAGCCTGCGGGCGCTGGTTATGTATCTCGATAAAATTTCTGAGCAAGAGATTGTCAGCCTAAATATACCAACAGGTATTCCCCTGGTATATGAATTAAATGACAGTCTTACGGCAACCAATCATTACTATTTGGGAGACCCCGAGGTTGCAAAAAGGGCTGCTGACGCTGTGGCGAACCAGGCAAAAAAATAGTTCCCATGGAATATTTAAAGCTTCTTTATGCTCAATCACGTATTTTCTTTCATATATAACCCGGAAGCGATGCGTCTGTGTCATTTGCTGAGTAGAATCCGTGGCGCATATGGGCCTATGGAAAATATTTAGGCCCACACTATTCATTGTTATCAGAGCTGATGAGTATTCCCTTCTGCTCTCTTAGATCATCAATTTTATTGAGTGGTCTTTCGAGTTGCCGACGCCTGGTCGTTGCAAGTGATTCATATTCTTTTTGCGTATCTTCAATTCGTTTTCCCAATATGTCTAACTTTTTTAAAAATTCATCCCACTGCTTTTTAAATACACCAAATAACGAGAGTATTTCATTAGATGTCTTCTCCAGGGCAAAATTATCTACAGACTGCCTGATGACCGCCAAGACTGCGAAAAGTGTGATAGGCGAGCAAAAAATCACCTTGTTTTTTAATCCCTCATCAAGGATTGAACTATCCTGCTCATGAATAAAGGAATACACCTGCTCATTGGGGATAAACAGAAGCACATAGTCTAAAGTGTTTTGCTCAGGATTTATGTATTCTCTTGAGGTAACTTCTTTAATCCTGGCCTTTACGTCCTTTAAGAAGTCGCTTCGAAATTTTACCTTCTCTGGTCCCACATCAGTTTCAAGAAATTTAATGTAATTAGTGAGAGGAAACTTGACATCCATGTTCAGTTTTAAGTCCCCGGGAAGAAAGAAGGTAAAATCTGGTCGTGATCCAGCCCCTTCAATAGTCTTTTCCTTGAGATAATTTACGTTTTCAATAAAACCTGCCAATCGCAAGACATCTTCTGCCATTCTTTCTCCCCACTGACCTCTCACCTTTGTGCTTGCCAATGCCTCGCGTAGTTGACTGGTCGTCTGCATTAGCGCTGTTGTTTGCTGGGTAGCGGTATTAAGGTGATTTGTAAGTTGCCCAAATTTTTCTACTCTATCCTTTTCAAGCTCCTTAATTACTGTGGAAACATTTTCAAGTTTGCTTGTCATCTGCTGCAATTGCTGGTCAATCAGGCCTTTTTTCCCATCCAGTTCTTTAAGGCTGATTTCTCTTTCTGATTCAAGCCGGGATTTAGCTAACTTGAGGAATTCTTCGGTTGACTTTGATAATGCATCAAAGGAGAGAGTTCCAAAGCTTGCCTTGATATTTTCAAGTATTGCGTCAATGTTTGCCTTTTTTTGTGCCTCACTTTCATGGAATAATTCCTCGGCAAGCTCTTTGGCTGTTTTTGCTTGTTGTAATCGAAAGACAATGGAAACCAATAGACCGAGCACAAATCCAATGAAAATACCAATGAAAACAGATAACCAGTTCATAGCATACTCATCAAGTGATATATGGCAAGAGCTTTTATTACACTATCTATACAATATAGCGAGGGATGAATACAAGAAAAAGTAGCCAAGGATATTTACGCTTTATGTGAGAAAAAAAATGATAATATAATAAATGCGTTGCTTGAACGGATGTGGAAGAGTAATGATGAATTCGTAAAAGTCAAATTCGACGAATATGTCATTTTGACCACAGGGAGAAATCTGACTTGCGAAAGCAAGTCATCCTGAGCAAAACGAAGGATCTTGTTACATGAGTCATTGAGATCCTTCGATTCTCTCGGGACCATGCTTTGCATCGGATTGCTCGAAATGACAAGCCGAGAAGATTTTTTACGAGACCATCAATGTTTGGAATAAGATAAGAAGGTTGAAATACCAGATGGAATGGTTATATGGAAAGAGATGAAAGCAAAATAGTAGAAATATTTACCGATGGTGCGTGCTCTGGTAATCCAGGTCCAGGCGGCTATGGGATACTATTACGATATGGGAAAAAAGTTAAAGAGATATCAGGATATTGTCCAAATACTACCAACAATCGAATGGAACTGATGGCTGCAATAGAGGGCCTGAAAACACTTACAAGGCCTTCACGGGTGAGGATAGTTACTGATTCAAATTATGTCTATCAAGGAATCACAACCTGGATTAATAGATGGCTCAAAAAAAACTGGTTAAACTCACAAAAAAAGCCGGTTTTAAACAGGGATCTTTGGGAGGAATTGCTTACAGTAAGTAAACTACATCAGATAGAGTGGCAATGGGTTAAGGGGCATTCTCAGCACCCTGAAAATGAAAGATGTGATACACTGGCGAGGCAAGCGATCAGAGAAAATTTAAAGAGGTGAGCTGGTGAATGGTGCTAAAGATATATAATTATAATA
>QMLT01000023.1 GCA_003646875.1 Deltaproteobacteria bacterium | reverse complement strand
TTGTATACCTATCTTTTAAAAAATAGCATTGAGACAAATAGAAAGTCAAACAAAATTGAGAAATAACTCCAATTTAGGGAACACCATACTTATTTCTTGGCAGCGTGGCAGTACTAGTATAATCTTATTCTATTTCTATGACAAGAATTGTATGAGCGGTGGCTCTGGGATTTCCGCACTATACAGAATGGTCCTGGAGCAGTACGAAGTATAAAGTGATGAGAAATTGATTTTTCAACAATTAATGTAACCTATGATTTAAGCAATAAAAAAGGCCTTAACCGTAAAGCCGGTAGACCTCTTTTTTTTACATGGTGGGCGGTATGGGATTTGAACCCATGACTTCCACCGTGTGAGGATGGCACTCTCCCGCTGAGTTAACCGCCCGAATATATACCTATATATAATCTGATACTATAGGAAAAAATTATTTGCAAATAAAATTAATCAAGCCCAACTGATTTACGCAAGGCCTTTACCTCCACATTTTTAAGATGCCGATATTTTCCAACCTTTAGGTCTCCTAAATCGAGATTACCATACCCTATCCGGGTAAGCTTTAGAGTTTTATGCCCCACGGCTTCACACATCCTTCTTATTTCTCTGGACCTACCCTCAAAGATCGTAATCCTTACTACACTTCTACCCTGTTGTGTCTCTATTATCCTCACACGGGCTGGATTAGTTGGCCCATCATCAAGACTAACACCCTTTTTTAATCTCTCAACTGACTTATCTGATATTACACCTTCAACAATTACCTTATACGTCCTTGGGATATGGAATTTTGGGTGCATGAGCCTGAATGCAAGCTCACCATCATTTGTAAGAATTAAGAGCCCGGAGGAATCAAAATCGAGACGTCCGACAGGATAAATCCTCTCCTTAACGTCTTTAACCAGATCCCGGATGATAGGCCTTCCTTCCGGGTCGTGCAGTGTACTCACATAGCCAAATGGTTTATTTAAAAGTAAATAGATTTTTTTCGGAGGATCAGGAACAGGGTGGCCATCAACGTTTATTGAATCTACTCCCCATACTGCCTTTGAGCCAACTCTTTTCTCCACTAACCCATTCACCGTTACAAGACCTGAAGATATAAGTTCATCGGCCCGTCTTCTGGAGGTAATACCAGATATAGCAAGAATCTTGTTCAATCGCTCCTTTTTTGTGTCATTCTTCTTCTCCATCATCGAGCTCTTCTATCTCCTTTAGAGTGGGAAGGGAGGAGAGATCCTTTAAATCAAAGACCTCAAGAAACTTTTTTGTTGTGCCATAGATTATTGGCCTACCAGGCAAAGATTTTCGGCCCACAATCCTAATCAATCCCTTTTTAAGTAACATCTTTAATATACCGCCTACCTCTACACCCCGTAGCCTTTCAATTTCTTGACGTATAATGGGTTGTTTATACGCAATAATAGTCAATGTCTCCATAGCTGGCTTACTTAATCTGGATTGGGTCGACATAAGCATATTAGCAATGTACGGCTTAAACTTAGGGAGAGACCGGAACTGGTATCCTTCTGCTACTTCCTTAATAAGGAAGCTCCTTTTCATTGTTTCGTATTCGTCTTTAAGCTCTTTGAGCGCCTTCTTTATATCTTTAAGATCTTTTCCTGGAAGCAGATCTCGGATTTGTCGAGGGTTTAGGGGTTCACCAGATGCAAAAAGAAGGGCTTCTACTGTTAATTTTAGGTGATTATCCATAAGAAGTGTCTAAAGTGCCTAAAGTGAGCTAAAGTGCCTAAAATAAAAGATTTGCAATATACCATCTCTCATAGGCCGCAAATAATATGCAATTTTAAATATGCGTTAAGTACCATAGACGTTTTTGCTGCCTATTGCCTGCTCCTTGGTTTCCTTTCGTCTTTCCTAAGTTTTTTCATTTATTGCCTCAAGCATAATATCGCTGCTTTCTCTGCCCTGAAAAACATTTACAAAGCCAGTCCTTATCAGTTCAAGCAAGGCCAAAAAGGTTGCGATCATTTCTGAAACAGATTCCATCGTAGAGAATAGGTCACCAAGCAAAAGATTTTTTTTCTCGTTTAATATCCTTATTATTTCAATCATCTTTTTCTTAATAGACCATGACTCAGCGTTGAATTTAAGGACTATATCAGGATGTTTTTTTCTTATAACCTTTTTAAAGTCATCCATCAAATCATAAAGGGTAACCTTTGTTGTAGTAATATCTTCTCCCCCCCCTTTCATTTCAATGCCTCTTTTGAAAACATCTCTATAGAGAATATCCCTGGATGCCAATTCATTAGCTGCATCTTTAAGCTGCATATATTCAGTGAGGGAACGTACAATTTCCTCCCGAGGATCCTCTATTTCCGCTAAATCATCTTCTTGTTTTGGAAGGAGCATTTTGGATTTGATGTGCATCAGGGTAGATGCCATAACCAAAAAATCACCTGCAATATTAATGTCTAAGGCCTTCATAAGGTCGAGATATTCAAGGTATTGATCGGTGATGGTGGCTATGGGTATATCTGAGATTTCTACCTCATTAATTTTTATCAGGTGCAGCAATAAATCAAGCGGACCCTCAAATATCTCAAGTTTTGTCGTAAAGGTCATAATTAAATTTTAACAGCCTCTCTCACCTCTTCCATCGTCTTTTTGGCAATTTTACGAGCCTTATTATTACCTTCATCAATAATACTGTCTATAATTTCAGGCTTGGCCTCTAACGCCCTTATCTTTTCCCTTATCGGTTCTAAGGCTTCATTTAAGTTTGCCGCCATCTTCTTTTTGCAATCCACACAGCCTATGGATGCTTTTTTGCAGCCCTCCTCTATCTCTTTAACAGTTTTTTTATCAGTATATAACTCATGAAAGGTAAAGACATTGCAGAAATCAGGTCTACCTGGGTCATACCTTCTTTCCCTCTGAGGATCGGTAATCATATCTTCTACTTTTTTGGTCACTATTTCCTTTGCATCAGATATAAATATCGCATTTTTATAACCTTTACTCATTTTTCTCCTATCTATACCAAGTATTTTTGCCTCCGGTGTGAGTAGGGTATCTGGTAAAGGAAAAATATTTGAATAGAAATAATTGAAACGACGGGCTATCTCCCTTGTTAATTCAACGTGAGGGCTTTGGTCCTCTCCTACAGGCACACCATTGGCTTTATACATCAAAATATCCGCTGCCTGTAGCACTGGATAGCCCAAAAATCCATACGTATAAAGGTTCTTTTGAGACATTTCCGTAAGCTGCTCTTTATATGTGGGGTTTCTCTCCAGCCATGAGAGAGGCGTTACCATTGAAAAAATCAGATGAAGCTCTGCATGCTCTTTTATATCTGATTGGACAAAAAAAACTGATTCTTCAGGGTCTAGGCCAATTGCAATCCAGTCCATGATTATACCCCTCATGCTCTCCTTGATAATCTCTGTGTGTTCATATTCACTTGTTAAGGCATGCCAGTCAGCGATAAAGTAAAAACACTGATAATCCTTTTGAAGGGAGCGCCAGTTATTCAAGGCCCCATGAACGTGTCCAAGGTGAAGTCTCCCGGTTGGTCTCATACCGCTGACAATTCTCTTTTTCTCCATTTTTTTCATCCTCCAGGTGTGTATATCAACTATGAATATACATGTTTACGGTTTTAGCTCTCAAGGTGTATTTTGAATACTCCATGAATGGTTACCTATCAATTAGATGCCCAAATATATTATTCACAAACTTAATCTCATCTTCTCTCGTGCTTATATCACCCTCTATCTTGGCCTTTAGAAGACTTTCAAATATCTCCTTAAATAGCAGACCAGGTTTATATCCCATATCGATAAGATCTTTGCCCCTTATAAAGATCTTTGTTCCTTTAAGCTTGGTAAAAAAGATGGATATGAATCTCTTTATCTTCTCGCTTTTACTTTTGGCCATGCCATAAAGTAAGAGCTCGGTAGAAAGAGGCGATAGAATCCTATATAAAGAATAATGTTCCTTATCCTTCAGTCGAGAAAGTTCCTTTAAGACCTGTCTTATCTCCTGGCGATCAGAAAGCATACTGAAAATTTCCTTATCCTGTGCCTGCATCCTCGTGGCCAAATTATCCAGGGCATCATCGCTTAAAGAAGAGGTCAAACCAAGGAAGTATACCTTCCAAGGTTTATATATAACATCCAGATAAAGTAGATTAAACCATACCAGAATCCCCTTTATTTCCTTGAGGATATTCTTTACCTCCTCGGTAAGCTTAAGCTCGGGAGAGATAAATTTCAGAAGATCATATCCCTCCATCCTTTCTATTGCCCCTATGGGATTTTCCTCCTTTAAAATTAGTTTCAGTTCTATAAAAAGTCGCTGATTAGAGAGATTCTCAAGACAATTTATATTGACAGCATTTTGAATCAGGCTTTCCGTAAGCTTTCCTATTTTAAATCCAAACCGCTGCTCAAATCTAATTGCCCTAAAAATTCTTGTAGGATCTTCAATAAAGCTAAGGTTATGAAGCACCCTTAAAACACGTTCCTTAATATCCTTCATGGCGCCAAAATGATCTATAAGAGTACCATAATGGCTCTTATTAAGATGAACAGCCAGGGTGTTGATGGTAAAGTCTCTCCTGAAAAGATCTCTCTTTAAAGAACTTAACCGAACTACAGGCAGCGCGGCTGGCGATTCGTAATGCTCTATCCTCGCGGTTGCAACATCAATCTTAAAACCATCTGGCATAACCAGAACGGCAGTCCCGAATTTGGGATAACTTCTCACCCTTGCGCCAAAATGATCGGCAAAGGACTTAGCGAACTGGATACCATCTCCCTCTATAACGATATCCACATCAAAATTTTTCCTTTTCAAGACAACATCTCTTACAAGACCGCCCACAAGAAAGGCATTAAAATCTAACTCATCTGCTGTCTGGCCAAGATGCTTTAGTAACTTTATTATTTTATTGGGTAACCTTTCTGTGAGTAAGTTGGCGATATTTTTTTCCCGAACAAACCTTGGAATATCCTCTGAATCATAAAGAAACTGGGGTGCAGGTGGTTTTTCAATCAAGATAGTTAAAATATCTGTTCTTGTAATAACGCCGAGCAGCTTGTTGTCTTCTAATACCGGGAGGATTCTGACCTTGTTATTAATAATCAAATCCTGTATTTCATTCAAAGTAGTTTCAGGCCTTACATGGAAAAATTCCACATTCATATATTCTTTTACAGGCCTTTCCTCCAGGCCCAAAAAAACGGCTCTATCTACCATCGGTCGAGATATATATCCTTTAAGTTTTGTATTTTCATCAATCACCATCAACACATTAATATTGTAACTGGTCAATATATCGCCTGCCTCTCTGAGGGTAGCCTCAGGCAATATATGGATTACAGGAGATGTCATTATATCCTTGGCCAATCTCTCAAAGTTTATCCGGTTTACAAGTAGGGCGTTAAGTTCTTCCTCAACCTGGATAAGCGTTTTACCAATGATGGTAGCTGATGCGGCCTGAGGGTGTCCGCCACCACCAAATTCAAAGGCAATCTCTGCAACATTGACGTCCGGAAGTCTGCTCCTGGCTACCAGATAGACTCTATTTTCCATCTGGGCAAGCGCAAATATAACGTTAAGGTTTTCCATTTCCATAAATTTTTGAACAAGAACGGCAAAATCGCCTATATACCTATTGCTTTTGGTCCTGGCTATAACCACCTCTACACCATTGATAATGTTCTTAGTGGCAGAGGCCATCAAATCATTCAAAAGCCACACCTGTTCCGCGCTTAACTCTCTCGTTAACATATCAGATATCGTATTAAGAGATGCCCCCTGCTCTAATAACCAGGCTGCAGACTCATAATCTTCTGGTTTTGTAGAAGAATAGGTAAAAGAGCCAGTATCTTCATAGATACCAAGAGACATCAAGGTTGCTTCATCAGGAGAAATTTTGATGCCCTTTTCTCGTATTAGCGCTGTCAAAATGGATGTGCCTGCCCCAAGTTGGCGGATAAGTTCAAAATCACCCTTGATATCATCATCAGATGGGGGATGATGATCATAGATATGTATCTCCAGATCATTCCTGTCTAAGAGTTTTTTAAATGCGCCGATCCGTTTCTTTTGACGTGTGTCAACCAAGATAAGTTTTCTGATTTTACTAAAATCAACATCTTTTATGCGTAAAAAATCAAAAAGATATGAACTTGTATGCAGAAAGAAATTCCTCAAGTTTTTTTCCTGGGCGCCAGGAAATACCATTTTTGCCTCAGGATAAAGCTTTTTGGCAGCCAGCATAGATGCCAGGGCATCAAAGTCAGCATTTATATGTGTGGTTATTACTTCCATTTTCT
This sequence comes from Deltaproteobacteria bacterium, assembly GCA_003646875.1. Lineage (GTDB taxonomy): Bacteria > Desulfobacterota > DSM-4660 > Desulfatiglandales > B25-G16 > B33-G16. The sequence continues at coordinate 6,172 of QMLT01000023.1, read as the reverse complement.
TTTCTGATGCCTCCGACGCCATTTATACGGCCTCTCAAATGGTGGACGTGGGGATTCATGAGCGGCCTGTAGAATCCTTTCAGCAATCCCTGGAAATCCATTATCTCCATAGTAGGATACGGTTTCATATGCTAAACCCGCTTTAATCAAATAGACAGCCAAAAGTTTCCCATCTACGAATACATGGGCCAGAAGGCGGCCATACTTATCATTTTGAAAAGGAAGATATTCAACAATTTTGGCCTTCCTTAAGATATTTATTGTCATTACCGCTGCCTTTCTACCGTAAGGCTGATCCTCAAATATGCCGTGTTCTTTATGGATAATCTCAGGTGCATCTATGCCCAAAATTCTTATTGTAAGATCTTTGTAAAAAAAGGTATCCCCATCATCAGGACGAATGGCTGATTTATCTATCCTAATCAGGTTAAGGGCATTTTTATTCTCTCTTTCATCCCCTCTTGAGTCGCAGTGGATTAAAATAAATGAAAGAAAAAATAAGACAAGATGTATTATATGCCTTCGGTAATAAATCAATTTATCTATCTTTAACCCGAATAAGTCATAATGAAACAGATTGTATTTTAATTAAAAACAAATTAGTATAACATAAAAACTCTAACTTTGTATTGACATTTCCCGATCAATTTTTCAAAGTATTCAGGAACCACGCCATTAATTATTATCTTTTATGATGGAGAAAAGTTTAGAGTGACCGACTATTCAACCTCATCGAAGGCAAAGGTTGAGTCCCCTGAAGGAGTTACATTAATTACCTTTCCTGCGCGTAATCATTCACCATTGATTGAATGGGAATACCCGGAATTTCAATCCCTTTGCCCAGTTTCAGAAAGGCATGACCAGGGTGTTGTCACCATAAAATACAGGCCAAAAGAGAAAATCCTTGAAAGCAAATCCGTAAGGGATTATCTAATGATGTGGAGGAACAAAAGAAACTGGCAGGAATATATCACTGAAGAAATTGCTAATCTCCTATTCAGCGCATGTGAGCCTGATTGGCTTATAGTGACAATCAATTGGTCTTCAAGGGGAGGTATAATAGCCAAAACCACATCAAAAAGGGGAGATGCCCCTTCTTGACTTTACTATAAACCCTGTTTATATTTATAAATGTAACCCCATTTAGAGAGGTGTATTAAGAATACAAAATGTCCAATAAAGACTACTATAAAATACTCGGAGTTGATAAATCTGCCAGCCCTGAGGAGATTAAAAAGGCTTACAGGAAGCTGGCTATGAAATACCACCCTGACAGGAACAAGGATAACAAGGCTGCCGAAGCGAAATTTAAAGAGATAAGTGAGGCCTATGCGGTCTTAAGTGATTCAGAGAAAAAGAAACAGTATGATATGTTTGGCGCTGAGGGTTTTCAGCAAAGATATAGCCAGGATGATATCTTTAGTAGCTTTGATTTTAGCAATATATTTAAGGAATTTGGCTTTGGAAATGCAGGCGGCTGGAAAAGGGGTGGAGGTTCAGGCATATTCAACCATATCTTCTCTCAAGCGAGCAGAAGGCCTGGGTATGGATCACAATCCGATTCCTATAGCTCTGTCTTTACTAACTTTGGAGGCCGCGCTGGCCAGTTCAAAGGCCAGGATGTAATCTATGAACTCCCCATACACCTGCAAGATATTGTCAAGACTGAACAAAAGACTATCTCTTATAATTTAGGCGGAATTAATCAACAAATAAAGGTTAAGATACCCGCCGGGATAGAAGATGGTAAAAAATTACGGCTTGCTGGCAAGGGCCAACCGGGGCCAGAGGGAGGACCTCCTGGAGATTTTTATATCAAGATAAAGATCTTAGATCATCCCATCTTTCAGAGAGAAGGCAACGATCTCTATATGAATAGAGAAATAAAATTCTCGGAAGCTGTATTGGGGACAAAGATTGAGGTGCCAACCATTGACGGTAAAAGGCTTAGTCTCAAGATACCAGCAGGGACTCAAGGCGGCTCAAAGATGAGATTAAGGGGACACGGAATGCCCAGGATGAATGGGGGTGGCAGAGGGGATGAATATGTAAAGATACATATCGCGGTTCCAAAAAAATTAAACAAAAAACAGAAAGCACTTATAGAAGAACTTAAAGGTTTAGATCTGTAATGGAAGGAGATGCCAAAGGTAAAATTTACGTATCAATATTCCTTTGGTAACTCATTGAGCTGGGCTAAGGAAAAAACAGGGCCATCCTTGCAAACATACTTATCACCAATATTGCACCTGCCACAGATTCCTATTCCACATTTCATTCTCATCTCTAAAGACATGATTATCTGTTCAGGTGTGAATCCCACCTTCTCAAGCACTGGCTGAGTAAATTTGATCATGATAGGGGGGCCGCAGACCAGTGCATAGGAATCTTCACTCGTTGTGATCTTCTGCTCCGTAATAGTGGGCACAAAACCGACATTATACTGCCAATCTGGATCGTCAGTGCTATCAACAGTGATATGGACATTTATGTCATCTCTCTTTTCCCATTCAGCAAGTTCTTCCCTATAGAGCAGCAGACCCGGAGATCGCGCCCCATATACAACCGTGATATCTTTAAATCTATTTCTATTTTCTGGATTTAACATATAGACAATACTTGATCTCAGGGTAGTAAATGCAAACCCTCCGCCAATTACCACCACATTTTTCCCCTCCATGGCTTCCCAGGGATACCAGTTGCCTAATGGCCCCCTAATACCGATTATATCTCCTTCTTTCATATTATGAATGTATCTGGTTACAACTCCGGTCTTATTAATCGTGAACATAAGAAATCCGGACTCTGTTGGAGATGAAGCTATGCCAATTGGTATTTCACCTTGTCCTGGTATAGAAAGCTCACAGAATTGTCCTGGGATATACGAAAATTGTTCCTCATCTTCCTTATTAAGGAAAACTAACTTAAAGGTTCTTAAATTTTTATCCTCGGTTTCTACAGTGATCTGTTCAATCCTTACAGGAAGAGGGAGATATGGATTGTCTAACAAAATAACCTCCTTGTTATTTACATGAAAGTGCCTAAAGTGAACTAAAGTGCCTAAAATGCCTAAAGTTTAAATAGATAAAGAGAGTCAAGAACTTAAATTAAAATGATTTCTCAGCATTTATCTATTTCCAATAGATGTGAAGATAGCAAGCAATTCGCTGCACTCTTCATATTCAGGTTTTACTTCGTCCCAGGATAACCAATCTGTATCTACAATTACTTCTAACCAATATTGTGTTTCACTGGCTTCACTTTCACAAATAGCAATCTTATTTTTGAAATCCGCCTTGCTTCTGGCCCTGTTGGCTTCTCGGTAATTTGCGCCAATTGATGTCCCGGATTTTGTGATCTGATTTCTTATGACCTTGCCTTCAGGGGTGTTAGGTAAAGCTGTTGACAGACGGATTATTTGCACTGCGAATTTTCTGGTCCGCTTTTCAAGCCCTTTGGCGAATTGCTTATGATCCGTAATAATCTTATCCTTAACTTTAGTTCACTTTAGTTCACTTTAGGCACTTCTTAATCATAGATCATTCATGAGCTTAAAAACCTCTCGTATGTCAATATTTACGGGACAATATTTCACGCATCTGCCACACCCAACACAGGCAACCCCATTATTATATTTGTCTCCATAATATTTTAATTTATGCATAAATCGCTGTCTGACCCTCTGTACCTTTTCAGGTCGTGGATTATGCCCTGAGGCATGAAGGGTAAATAATGGAAACATACAGCTATCCCAGTTTCTGATCCTATCACCTTGCTTTTTTGTTATCTCATCTTGTATATCAAAACACCAGCAGGTAGGGCATAAAAAAGTACAGGTGCCGCAATTTATGCAGGCAAATGCTACATCATCCCAGAATGGTGCATTAAAAAGATCATTAACTTTCTTTTCCTTTAACTTATCTGTAGGAACCTTACTGCTTATCTTTTTCTCAGATTCTTCTTTTAGAGCATCAGCCTTTTTCTTTATAGCGCTGTCCGCATCCTTCTTCACTCCCGCCTCATCGAGGAGTTTTTCACCTTTATCTGTAAGCGTCCTTGCCAGAAAACGTTCTCCAAGATCAAAAAGGAGAACATCCAGGCCCTCCTCATTGAAGGGTCCAGAACCGACAGATGTACAAAAGCAAGTGCTGGAAGGTTCATTACAGCCCAGCCCTACAAAGGTCATCGACTCCATGCGTCTGACCCACCATGGATCTCTAAATTCCGGGTTGTCAAAATTCACATTCATTACTCTAAGGGCCTTTGCGTCACATGGCCTGATACCAAATATTACGGCAGGAGGGTAATCCTTTGGCGCCTCTTTTACTATATTGGCATCCGCGCTTTTCTCATCGAGATTAAATTCAAACATCCTCTCTGATTGAGGAAAGAGTAATGATTTTGGCGAAAGGCGTGTGTTTGTAAAATTGAGGTCTATATTTTCCTCTCCTTTTAAGGGCTTAAACCTATGAAAACCATTTTCCTTAATAGGCGCAAATACCTCATAGGTCTTTTTCAAGGACTTTAAAAAATCAGGCAAATCTTGTTTTTGAATTATTTTATCACTCATTCTTCACCTTATCTGATAAATTTATCATAATCGTCAGGTCTGTAGGTATCAAGAGGTGGCCTCTCTTCTATACTTAATCCAGCCTCAGAGTTAAATAGCGCAAGAACATCTTTATTGAGTTTTCTGGTAAAGTACCTTACATTTATATCTATCGGACAGGCCTGTTGGCATGCGCCACAATCCGTGCAGCGCCCTGCGCAGTGGTATGCTCTCAGGATATGAAAGGTCATAGTGTCAGTATGATCAATGCTTTTTCCTACCCATTGTGGGTCGGATTCATCCACAAAACAGGTAGGGCAGTAACATAGGGGGCATGCATTACGGCAGGCATAACAGCGGATGCAGTCCTTAACAAGATTTGAAAAGAATCCCCATCTTTCTTCTGATCCCATCTCCTCTATTTCTTTTACATCATCATATGGGTCAGGGTCTTTTCTTTCTTCTACGAGATCTCCCACCATTGTGTCATAAATGACCGGGTTCCTGTGCATACATGTTCTGCAATTATCTTGCAAATAATCATCCTTTTTCAGTGTATGCTCAAAACCCTTTCCCTTGACAGTGATATCCGCATCGGATTCAATGATCTCTTTTACCTCTTTACCGTCCAAAAAAGAGATTATCTTTCTTCTATCAACCATTCCCTTGCACGGAACCCCAATTATATAAAGCTGTTCTCTTTTGATCTGATTTTCTACGATGTGGACCGCAATGTTCCTTGAATCGCAACCCTTGGCTATTATCCCGATTTTCTCTTTCCTCTTAGGGAGATAATTGGCAAGATTCATGTTACAGAAACTACTCCAGTATAATTGGTCTGTTTTTTCCGCATCATTTATCAAGGTGGGTTCTGTCATTAAGGGAAGTGTCCCCTTTTTAAAACCGATAATTACATCTACAGTTTTTTCCTCCAGGATCTTTTTTGCTATCTCTCTTATTTTATCAACATATTCTATCATTAGACTACCTCGGCCCTTCCTTTGACAAGTTTTTTAATTGGGCCAACTTTTTTTACATTTTCAATTACCTCGGTGGCTACCTCGGCAAACTTTGGCGCCTCTGAGGATGATACCCATGAGAATTGTAATCTTTCTGGCTCTATCCCTATATAATCGAAAAAATTATTTAAAAGGGCAAATTTCCTTCTGGCATAATAATTACCTTCCAGGTAATGACATTCTCCGGGGTGTCACCCCGAAACCCATACCCCATCAGAGCCATGCATAAAGGCCGATAAAATAAACTTTGGGCTGACCCGTGCAGAGCATGGCACCCTGATAGCTCTAATATTCGGGGGATACTGGATCCTGTTTATGCCGGCTAAATCAGCAGCGGCATAGCTACACCACGCACAAAGAAAGGCTGTAATCTTCGGTTCCCAATCATTCATATTTTTTCCCTTCCTTAAAAATGGAGCCTGGAGCATTGGAGTATTGCGTCTTTTTCCATCACTCTAACACTCCAAGATTCCTTATTACTCACTCACTTGACCAATCATAGTCATGATCTGACCCTCATCAAACCCATTCAGGTGTATAGCGCCCGATCTGCATGAAGCGACACAGAGACCGCACCCCTTACAAAGCACAGGATTAATCTCCG
>QMLT01000022.1 GCA_003646875.1 Deltaproteobacteria bacterium | reverse complement strand
TATCTTATCCAATGTCTCTGTTGAAATAACCAGACCATGTTGGCCTGTAAAACTCTTCACCAGATCTCCGGGTTCAAATAATGTCTTTTTTTCCATAGTCATTCTCCATAGTTACTTGGTTAAGTGGTCGAATAGTTGATTTGTAAATGATGAACTACTCAAACATATAACGGATCAGTTTTTCAACCATTTTCTTTAGTGGATCTAATTCAGCTTCATCAATATTATATTTAGGGCTGTCATGGAGGACCATAGTCACGAGGTTATTTCTCCGCAGATGAAACGCATAAACATCTCCTAAATCTATATCAGTCAGGATGTCTCCATTGATAACGATAAAAGGATCGTTGCCCCAAAAATCATGGGTGTTTTTAATTCCGCCCCCTGTTCCTAAAATCTCTTTCTCGATCCTGATGTCTACCTTTACGCCAAAGTGGTTACCTCCTTTAAGGTCATCGCGTATCATCTGGTAGTGGTGATGGGCGTTGATTATTATTTTTTCTACCTTATGTGCTGTCAGAAATTGTATAATCCTATCTATCACGGGCGTATTAACAACTGGCGCCAAAACCTTAGGGTAAACGTTGTTCAAAGGTTGCAATCTCTCTCCCATGCCAGCAGCCGGGATCATCGCTTTCATAATGTTGCCTTTTTGATTGCATTTATCTTTCAGTAATTATACATCCATAGTAGTGTTTGTTGGGTTTTAAGATAAGAAAATCAATAAACTCAAAAATTCATAGTTATGAATCCCACACTTGATCTTTCAGAGATTACCCAAAAGATTGGCCGTTTATTTATAGGGGGCATTCCCGGACCTGAATTGGACACAAATACTATCCGGCTAATAAAAAATTACCATCTTGGCGGCATTATTTTATTTACCAGAAATATAGAGGATCCGCTTCAATTAGCCCACCTGTGCATGGATATACAGAAGGTAGCAATGGAGAATAGCGGCTATCCACTTTTTCTGGCAATTGATCAGGAGGGCGGGAGGGTAGCCAGATTAAAACAACCTTTTAGTCAGTTCCCGGGTAATGCAGGTATAGGGGAAAGTACTAACCCAGAAGAAAGCGCCCTTCAATTTGCCATTACAACTGCCAGGGAAATGTCTCTGGTTGGGCTTAATATGAATATGGCCCCTGTTCTGGATGTAGCTCAGGTACATATGGACTCTCATCTTGTAGGACGGAGCTTCTCTCAGGATCCTTTTGCCGTAACTAAGTTGGGAAAAATAGTGATCAATGCCCTGCAGCAAGGCGGTATAATGGCTGTTGCCAAACACTTTCCCGGTTTGGGGAAATCAGATCTCGATCCACACCTACACCTTCCCACTATTCATGCTACTTTTGAAGAGATGCAATCTGTCCATCTTGCTCCTTTTCAAGGCGCCATAGAGGCAAATGTCGCTTGCATAATGAGCTCTCATGCTGTTTATCCAGCCCTTGAACCAGGCATACCAGCAACTCTTTCAGAAAAGATTATTACAGATCTTTTAAGAAAAAAAATGCATTTTTCTGGATTAATTATATCTGATGATCTGGAGATGGGAGCAATAGTGAAAGAAAGAGGCCTCCCTGAAGGAGCAGCAGATGCCTTTGAGGCAGGTATTGATCTATTACTTATTTGTAAAAGCCAATCCATCCTCCTTGACAGCATAGAGCTTATCAGAGATAAAATCCTTAAGGGAGATATTCTCTATGAAAGATTAGAGAAGTCTTTAGAGAGGATTAACAAATACAAAAAACGTTTTCTGTATCCTCGAAAGAGGATATCTTTAAAGGCTGTAAGGGAGTATTTTGGAAACCAACTTTGTTTTTGACAAAAGTAAAGAAAAAAGAACCCAAGACATCCATCTCTCAGGCTGAAAAAGTTTAAAGGTGCAGATACCATCGAAATATGGGTAAGTAAAGGTTAAGGATTGAAGTGGCACGTTACTCTTAAAAATTATTCCTGCTTGATGTCTAACAATCAATCTGATAATTTAAACATATTAAAGGCATTCAAGGGCGCTAATTTTATCGACAAGTTTGCCCTAATTTTATCCATCTGGTTCGGTGCAGGCCTTTTTCCTGGCATGCCAGGCACTTTTGGCACAGCCGGGGCAATACCTTTATATTTATTAGTAGATTTTTTACAGACCAGATACCAAGCGTTATTTTTACTGTTAATAATCATAGGGGCAATCTGGTCATCCCATAGAAGTCAATGTATCCTGGGCACGGTTGATCCAGGCGAAATCGTAATTGATGAGGTAGCCGGATTCTTATTGACCATTATTTTTATCCCTTTTACCTTGATAAACCTGATAGCAGCGTTTTTTCTTTTTAGGTTTTTTGATATTCTAAAACCACCTCCGATAAAGAAAATAGAAAAAAAGGTAAAGGGAGGACTTGGAGTAGTTCTCGACGATCTCGTAGCCGGTTTATATGCATATCTATCTTTGCGGTTTCTCCTGTATATGCTCGAATGGTGGGATTGAGGAATTGAGGCCCCAGTTAAATACGCTTCGCTGTCCTTCGGAATTTAACGGGGTAAAAATTGAGGAATTAGTCACTGAGCATTAAAAAGATTATGCAAACAGAGATTATAATCATAGGCAATGAATTGATCTCAGGGAAGACAAGAGATCTTAACGGCTGGTATGCATCAGGTTGCCTTTTATCCCACGGTCTTGAAGCAAGCGAAATCAGAACCGTTGGTGACAACTATGATACACTTTCTTCTGTGTTGAAATCGGCAGTAAAAAGGTCTCATTTTATCATTGTTACTGGTGGTTTAGGCCCAACCGAGGATGATCTTACCGCCGAGATAGCATCCAGGGCCTTAGATATGCCTCTTATCCTTGATCAGGCCGTTCTTGATCACATAAAGAATACTACAAAAAAATTAGCCTTAAACTGGTCTGCTTCATTAGAAAAATTAGCCTGGCTTCCAAAAGGGGCTAAAATGTTAGACCCGCAAGGGGAGATGTGTGGTTTTTCATTATCTAAGGGGGATAGTCTCTTATACTTCCTACCAGGTGTGCCTGAGCAGATGAGGGAGTTGATGAATAGGTGCGTTATTCCGGATATTCTGCGAAGGTACAAACCAGCTGCTGTCCCACGGCATAGAATACTGAAAGTCTATGGGTTAAGTGAATCCCGTATTTCAGATGTCTTCAAAGGTCTCACTGCTGAACTGAAAAAGGTAATGTTCGGATTTTATCCCTCCTTCCCTGAAAACCACATCACCATTACAGTCCGGGGGAAAGATGATACAGAGATTGAAAGGGAATTGGATAGAGCAGAGAAAAAGATTAGACATCTTTTAGGGCCGTATATATTTGCATCCGGTGATGAAATCATGGAGTCTGTAGTTGGAGAGGCGCTAAAGGAGCGGAAGATGACGATTTCTGTGGCGGAATCATGCACGGGCGGTCTTATTGGTCACAGGCTAACATCTGTATCAGGAAGCTCTCTTTATTTTGAAAGGGGTCTGATTGTTTACAGTAACTTATCTAAGGTTGAGATGCTCGGGGTAATGGAAAACACCATAGATTCATACGGGGCTGTCAGCGATCAGGTGGTACGGGAAATGGCCGTAGGTGTCAAGAAAATTGCAAAAACTGATATGGGGCTTGCTGTTACAGGAATTGCCGGTCCCCTCGGAGGATCAGAGGATAAACCAGTTGGTACGGTTTTTATTGGTCTGGCGGTAGATGGCGAAATATATTCTGGGAAATACTGTTTTTCAGGAGACAGAGATAAGGTAAAACATAATACTTCAGAGATGGCCCTTGACTGGGTAAGGAGATATCTCAATGGGTATCCGTTCATTCCTGGCATTTGAACTTCCAGTTGAGATCAGAGAACAAATCAGGATTATTTCCGAAGAATTAAAAAAAATAGCCCTGCCAGTGAGATGGGTTAAGCCGAATAACATTCACCTTACTATACTATTTCTTGGCTCTGTTGATGAAGATATAATAGGTGATATAGAAGAAAAGGTGAACGTGGCGGTAAGGGGGTTTTCTGCATTCAGGATCAGGCTCAATGCTGTTGGGGCATTCCCACATTGGCGAAGGCCGCGGGTTATCTGGATTGGCCTTAATGGAGATATAGCCGGATTGTCAGATCTCAGGAATGAGTTACAGGAAGAACTAAAGCTATTAGGTTTCAAGCCGGAAAAAAGGCCATTTAGAGCGCATCTCACGCTTGGCCGCTTTAAAGGTCCAATAGATCGGGATGAGAATATGAAATGGATTATTGATAGATACCATGATATTACTGGTGACCTGTTTCAGCTGAATGAGCTTATTCTTTATAAAAGTGTTCTCAGGCCCGACGGGCCGGTGTATACAAAAATGTCTACATGGCCACTGAGGGCCGCAGATTAAATACAAAGAAATCGCTGATATTATTCTTATAGATAATATCAGTGATAATCAGCGTAGATCTGTGGCAAAATATTTACTAAAGCATTATAAAATTAGGGAATACCTTCGATAAAAGAGAGGTGTTATTATGGCAATTGATGAAGAAAAGAAAAAATCTGTGGATTTGGCTATTACACAGATTGAAAAGCAGCACGGAAAGGGCTCTATTATGAAATTGGGGCAGGGTGGGGCGGTTATCGATATACCTGTCATCTCTACAGGCTCGCTTGCCCTGGACGCAGCCCTTGGTATGGGCGGTGTGCCCAGGGGGAGAGTAGTGGAAATATTTGGACCAGAGAGCTCAGGAAAAACCACTCTCGCCCTTCATATTGTTGCAGAGGCACAGGCCAAGGATGGGATGGCCGCCTTTATAGATGCAGAACATGCCCTTGATCTGGCATATGCCAGAAGACTGGGGGTCAATGTTGATGATCTTCTTGTCTCCCAACCGGACAATGGGGAGCAGGCGCTCGATATCGCTGAAATTTTGGTAAGAAGCGGTGCCATGGATGTCCTGGTAGTCGACTCTGTTGCAGCCCTTGTCCCAAGGGCAGAGATAGAAGGGGAAATGGGCGATCAGCAGGTTGGCTTACAGGCAAGATTGATGTCAAAGGCGCTTCGAAAATTGGCGGCAACTATCAATAGATCAATGACATGTGTCATTTTTATAAACCAGATCAGGATGAAGATTGGGGTAATGTTTGGTAGCCCAGAGACCACTACCGGCGGGAATGCGCTCAAGTTTTATGCAACGCAACGCCTTGATATTCGAAGGATTGCCTCCATACAAGATGGAGATAAAAAGATAGGAAGCAGAACAAGGGTTAAGGTAGTAAAAAATAAGATTGCCCCTCCTTTTAGAATGGCCGAGTTTGATATTATTTACGGGAGCGGGATATCAAAGGAGGGAGACATATTAGACCTGGGTGTTGAATTAGATATAGTTGAGAAGAGTGGCGCCTGGTTCTCATTTAATGAAGAAAGGATGGGGCAGGGAAGGGAGAATGTTCGAAGATTTTTAGCCGAACATCCTGATGTAATGAAAAATATTTCTGACAGGGTAAAGGAAAAGCTTGGCCTGGGTGAAAAGAAAAATATTTCTGAAGAAGAAGCTCACTAAATGCGGTTTCTTGGGTTTGTTGTGTTAAAACCTTATGAAATCTATAAACACAATGAACACAATGAACAGTGTAAACACAATGAACATTAGATTGGCCTATGGATAGCAGAAAAATCAGAGAAAAATTTTTACATTATTTTAAAGATCATGGCCATGAGATAGTAAAAAGCGCATCCTTGGTTCCACAGGATGATCCAACACTGCTTTTTATTAATGCTGGCATGGCCCCATTTAAAAATCTATTCCTCGGTCTTGAAAAAAGGTCATATACAAGGGCAACGAGCTCTCAGAAATGTGTCAGGGCTGGAGGAAAACACAATGACCTCAACGAGGTAGGCTATACTAACAGGCACCATACCTTTTTTGAAATGTTGGGGAATTTCTCCTTTGGCGACTATTTCAAAGAAGGGGCAATCGATATGGCGTGGGAACTCCTGACTGCTGGGTATGGTATACCAGAAAAGAAATTGTGGGTATCTGTCTATACAGATGATGATGAGGCATATAAAATCTGGAATGAAAATATAGGTGTGCCTCATGAAAAGATACTGCGGTTAGGCGGCGAGGACAATTTCTGGTCCATGGGAAACACTGGCCCATGTGGGCCATGCTCGGAGATTTATATTGATCAGGGGGCTGAGGTTGGTTGTGGTAAGCCCACCTGTAAACCAGGCTGTGGCTGTGATAGGTACCTCGAGATATGGAATCTGGTCTTTACACAGTATAATAGAGAGCCTGATGGCGCGCTTACCCCACTTCCCAGGCCAAACATAGATACAGGTATGGGCCTGGAGAGATTGGCTGCGGTTTTGCAAGGTGTATATTCAAATTATGACTCCGATCTCTTTGTTGATATTGTACAACTTACAGAGGAATTGGCAGAATTACGATATGGCCAGGACAGTAAAAGGGATATCTCCTTCAAGGTAATTGCAGATCACAGTCGGACTGCCGCATTCCTTATAGCCGACGGGATCATGCCTTCAAATGAGGGCAGGGGGTATGTGCTGAGAAGGATAATCAGGCGGGCAATACGATACGGTCAGGTTCTCGGCCTAAAGGGCCCATTTCTACATCGTCTCACAGATAAGGTTGTTGATTTAATGAACCCCGATTATCCGGAGTTAGGACAATCTAAAAGATTTATTGAAGAAGTTGTGATCAATGAGGAGCAACGATTTGCCGACACCCTTTTCCATGGCCTTTCTCTTTTAAAGGAAGAGATGGATCAGTTGCGTTCAAAGGAGAGTCATATTATTCCTGGCAGTTTGATTTTCAGGCTTTATGACACCTTTGGTTTCCCTCCGGATCTGGTAGAGGATATAGCCCGGGACGATGATTTCAGCATAGACCTTGAAGGCTTTGATAAGGCCATGGCGGAGCAGCGGGCAACATCTCAGAGAAGCTGGAAGGGCAGTGGTCAGGAGGTGATACCAGAGGTCTATAGAATGCTTGACTCAAGGGGGTTGGACTGTCGGTTCTTAGGCTATGAAACATTAAGGGCAGAAGGAAAGGTTATATCTATCCTAAAAGATGGTGACCTCGTTGATTCAGCATGTGAGGGCGAGCAGGTAGAGATTATCCTTGATCAGAGCCCATTTTATAGCGAATCTGGTGGTCAGGTTGGAGATACCGGATGGATGCGTAATGATACGCTGAGTATCAAGATTGTTGATACTATCAAGTATCCTGCAAACCTGATTATTCATAAAGGGGAAATTATTGAAGGTGTGATATCGGTGGGTAATACGGTTGAGGAGATGGTGGATGAAAAGCGGAGAAAAAATATTGCGCAAAATCATACAGCGACCCATCTCCTTCAGGCGGCATTGAGGGAAATCCTTGGGGAACATGTGAAACAGGCAGGTTCTCATGTGGGTCCTGAAAGAATGAGGTTTGATTTTACCCATTTCGCCCAGATACCACCTGAGAGATTACAAGAGATCGAGATGCTGGTGAACCTCAATATACAAAAGAATTTGCCTGTAACAACCAAAATAATGCCACGAGATGAGGCCTTTAAACAAAACGCTATTGCCCTCTTTGAAGAACGGTATGGCGATAATGTAAGGGTTATTACAATTGGTGATGGTCTTAGCAGGGAGCTCTGTGGCGGTACTCACGTTACTGCAACAGGAGATATAGGTGTTTTTTTGCTCGCAAGCGAAGGGGCAGTTGCATCTGGTATCAGGAGGATTGAGGCCTTTACTGGAGAATCGGCTATTCAAGAGATACAAAAAGAGATGAATAATCTTAAAACTATATCTGGCCTTCTTAAAACTGTTCCTGACAATATTGTCACAAGGGTTGAACATTTTATATGGGAACAGAAAGAAAAGGATCGCGAGATAGAATTGCTCAAGTCCAAACTTTTAAGGAAACAATCAGAGGATTTAATTAATACCGCCAGGAAGATAAACGGCGTCAATGTTATAAGCCAGGAGGTGGCAACAAATGACCCAAAAGATCTGAGGGAGTTTGGGGACCATCTAAAGGATAAGCTTAAATCTGGAATAATTGTGCTTGGGGCCAGGGGCAACGGTAAGGTCTTTTTACTATGCAGGATAACACCTGATCTGACAAATAAATTTAACGCTGGAGAGATCATAAAAAATCTGTCTATTTTTGTTGGCGGAAAGGGTGGTGGCAGAAGTGATATGGCACAAGGGGGCGGAACAAAGGTATCCGCACTTAAAAATGCACTATCTAAGGCATTCGATATGGTTTCTGAGCGCTCTGCTTGTTAATTTGTTTTTTGGGCGCTCAACAAACACAAAAAACAATATAACACCAACAACGCTATGCCTGTTCATATTATCAACGGTGGTTATGCCAATACCTACTTGATAGAGGATGGGGATTCCTTTGTTGCCGTGGATGTTGGCACCTCCAGAGCCGCCAAAAAAACATATCAATACCTTTCAGCCTATGGCGGATCAATAAATACCTCTTCTTTGCGAATGGTGACTGCCACCCATTTTCATATAGATCATGTAGGTGGCATATCCAGGCTTGTTAAGCTTTTTCCTAAAATGAGGGTCTGTTTCTCTAAAATGGTTGGAGATTACCTCAATGGAAGGAATAAGATCTGTCTATTTTCTCCATCCGCATGGCTCAAAGGCCTCTTGCCAGTAATTAAAGCCGAAGATAATCACCTTAGTAATACCCTTGCCGCCTTATTTAGTGGCAAGGGAGCGATTCCTTTGCCCTTCTTAAGGTCAAGGTTCCTCCCTTCCGATTACAGCGCCGAATGCATACTGGATGAAGACCAGCCAATACCGTATTTGCCACACTGGGTGATGCTAAAAACCCCTGGACATACTGACGACAGTATTTGTTTTTACAGTAGTGATGAGAAAACTATCATCTCTGGTGACACAATTCTTAATATGAAAGGCACGGGCGAGCTCAATAATTTCTGCTGCAACCCAAATGCAATCAGGGAATCTTTTAAAAAACTATTACCTCTCAATGTAGAAAACATCTATCCGGGTCATGGTAAACCTCTTTTTAACCTTGATGGCCTGGGAAATGTCAGTCAATAAAAAAGGAAACGCCATTTGCTTGAGCATACCTTTTTCCATATCCCTGGCATCGGACCAAAAACAGAGCGGCATCTCTGGCGGAATGGACGGATATGAGGCTGTTTTGATGTGGAACGTCTACCAGTCGGGAGATGAGAGGGCACTGGAACGTCTAATCCAATATAACAGCGCAGATATTGTTCACCTTAAGCCCTTGATGGAGAGAGGATATGAGAAAATGAAGACACAAATGTTATCTTTTAATGAATAATGGGATGAAGAAAGGGGTGTTTAGAAGAAAATACCAGAGCTTATATAGGAAATTCACGATTCAAACCCTGACCATAATCACCCTTACTATCTATCATAAATAGGACTAAATGAATTTAATGTTGCATATAGTAGCACTATTTGTTATATTGCTTGCCCATGAAACAACGAAGATTTTGGTTGGGTAAAATTGAAGAACTTTGGCAGAACCGATCTGTTCTCTGGCTATCTGGGGTGCGACGTGTCGGGAAAACATGTCTCTCCCAGCTCTTAACCAATATTGAATATTTCGATTGTGAATTACCACGCACCAGACGCTTATTGGATGATCCTGAGGCCTTCCTGCAAAGTTTGAGGGGAAAGCGCATTGTCCTGGACGAGGTACATAGACTGCAAAATCCTTCTGAACCATTAAAAATCGCGGCTGATTATTTCCCGGATACCAAAATCCTTGCCACGGGATCCTCCACCCTTGGTGTCTCTGCTAAATTTAAAGATACCTTAGCAGGCCGAAAGAGCGAATTGTGGTTAACTCCAATGATATCACCTGATTTGCCAGATTTTCACAATTCTGATCTTACACATAGATTACTACGTGGAGGTCTACCATCCTTTTTCCTTGCAGCTAATCTGCCAGAGCATGATTTTCAAGAATGGATGGATGCATACTGGGCCAAGGATATCCAGGAGCTCTTTCGGATCGAACGCCGACATTCCTTCCAACGTTTTGCAGAACTGTTATTCGTTCAGAGTGGAGGGATTTTTGAGGCGACACGCTTTTCTCGCCCTTGCGAGGTCAGCAGAACCACTATTAACAACTACCTCAGAGTGCTTGAAGCCACTTTTGTAGTACATGTCGTACGCCCCTTTAGCACTCATCGCCCTACTGAAATCGTTTCAGCTCCTAAGGTATATGGTTTTGATACTGGCTTTGTGTGTTACCATCGCGGATGGTTAGACCTTCGACCTGAGGATATGGGTCTGTTATGGGAACACTATATTCTTAATGAGTTCAACGGACGTTTACAGTTCAGAGATATATTCTACTGGCGAGACAAGCGCGGTCACGAAGTAGATTTTGTTCTTGCACATCGCGGGACACCGCCTATGGCTATTGAATGCAAATGGTCTGCTGATGATTTTGATAAAAGGAACATTCAGGCATTTCGCCTTCAATATTCTGAAGGGGGCAACTTTGTAGTGGCCCAAGACATTAATCGGCCATTCAGACGTTCCTATAACAACATTTTTGTTGATTTTGTAGACCTGGAAACCCTTATCGATATTGTTCGGAAAACAAAAAGAGGTATTTAAGATTAAAGGTATAAGTGCAGCCACCAAGCACAAAGGCACGAAGAAATGATTATATCTCTTATTAAAAATGATATTCACCCTGCTAAATAGGGTTCCCTCCGGTAAATTTAACAGCGTTCAAAGAATTATATAATAATCTTGGTGTCTCAGTGTCTTAGTGGCAAAATAGTTTCGATTAACGAAAGATAGGAGGACAAGTCTGAACAAATTATCATCAAGCTTTGATGTATTAAAAAGGAAATTTCCAGATTATGAAGACCGCCCACAGCAGCGGGAAATGGCAGGTGAGATCTCAAGATGCCTCAATGGTAAAAAGAATCTACTTGTAGAGGCTGGCACAGGGGTTGGCAAGTCATTTGCGTACCTTATCCCTGCGATACTTTCAGGAGAGAAGACCGTTGTATCCACTGCCTCTCTTGCGCTTCAGGATCAGCTTGTGAGCAAGGACCTTGTTCTTCTTCAAACGGAACTGCCTCAACAATTTTCATTTGGCATACTCAAGGGAAAGAATAACTATCTTTGCCTTAAAAGGGAAAGGGAGTTTACAGATATAAGTGAAGCCTATACAAAATTTCGCAAATGGTTGTTGGAAACCAAGACAGGTGAAAGGGCTGAACTTCCATTCATTCCAGAATTTTGGTCAAAGGTATGCGGTGATTCAGAGGACTGTAATGGCAGAGATTGCCCATTTTATGATTCCTGTTTTTATTACAGACATTATAGACATCTCTTCAAAACGGATATTCTAATAATCAACCATCACCTCCTGATCTATGATCTAATTTCAGATTTTAATATTCTGCCCTTCCACAAACAATTGATCATTGATGAAGCCTCTGAGATTGAAAATGTCATCTCACATGTTCTGGGCAGTACCTTAAGCTATCCAAGGGTGGCATGGCTCCTTTATAGATTAAAAGGATTAAAAATATTAGTTGATCCCCTATTTCCTAAAGTAGAATTATTTTTTAAAGGAAGGGATATACCATCTCAGGCAGTTTTTCCAATTCCTGCTTCCACCCTAAAAGAACTACAGGATTTGAAAAAGACTCTAACCCTGAATAGGGTAGTCTCAACACTCGAAAAGAATATGAAGGTTGCGTCCAATGATGAACTTTTAGACAGGATGGAAACAACTATAGGTTATGTAAAGTCACTTGCAGCAGATATAGATGATTTTATAGAGCAAAATGATTCGGACAGGGTTTACTATATGGCAGGAAACAATAGGGCGTTGGAGTTGAAAAGCAATCTTGTAGAATGCCAGGATCCCTTTAAAGAGCTGATAAGTGAATATCAAAGTGTAGTCATGACATCAGCTACTCTGGCATCAGGAGGAAATTTTGACTTTTTAAAGAATAGGCTCGGCATTAAAGACTTTAAAGAAAGGATAATTGGCTCTCCCTTTGATTACAAAAAACAGGTCCTTTTGTATATTGATAAAAATCTGCCGCTGCCTGACAAAGAAAACGATGAAACATTTCAGGAAGAGAGCCTTAAGGTGATAGAGGAGCTTATCAATGCATCCCGTGGCAGGGCATTAGTGCTATTTACCTCTTATAAACATCTCCATTTTGTGTCAGATAATATCAAGATACGCTACCCTTTCAAATCCCAGAGTGACATGCCTCCTGCAAGACTCATTCAGTGGTTTAAAGATACTTCGCATTCAGTGCTTCTGGCAACCGCTACTTTCTGGCAGGGAATTGATATAAAAGGAGAAAAGTTAAGCCTGGTGATTATTGCAAGGCTACCTTTTACCTCCCCGAGAGACCCTGTATACCAGGAACGATGCAGGAGACTGAGAGACCGATGGTTTGGCGAGCTTGCCCTCCCATCCGCTATTTTGACATTGAGGCAGGGGTTTGGGCGGCTCATTAGAGGGCGTAACGAATATGGTGTAGTCGCTATACTTGATACACGACTTGTTACACGTTCATATGGCAATACCATTGTCTCCTCGCTGCCAGAGATAAATATCGTACATAATGTTGAAGATGTGAAAAGCTTTTTTAACTCCATCCCATCGACAGCATGTAAAAAGAGAGTAAGTATTAGTAAAACCCCTCGCATCGTAGATTCTGGAGATGCTAAAGGTCTTAATAGGGTGGTAGCGCTCGGCAAATCAAATGACCCAATCGTGCTGAAATAATAGTGTTTACCACGAGTTCAAATGGTAATGAAGGAAGATTAGAGGTTTCTGCCTCTATACCCGCCTGCCGGATGGCGGGCAGGACACCCCCTATTTTATCACTTCAAGCCCTTGATGGGAAAGGGCTATCAGTAAATGAAAACGCTTGCTATCCTTCAATGAAAAATTAATAGAGATGAAACAAATAATTGCTAGGCTTGAAAAGCGAGGATTACATCGAATCCAGAGGGCTTAACGTTGCAGAAATATTCTTTTCCATCACGTGTGTATAGATTTCAGTGGTCTTGACATCAGCGTGTCCCATTAGCTCCTGGACCACACGGATATTAACCCCATTTTCAAGCAGATGAGTCGCAAAACAG
>QMLT01000021.1 GCA_003646875.1 Deltaproteobacteria bacterium | reverse complement strand
GTGAGATGCTTCCCATCATAATAATATTTATCTGTTCATTCTTCCCGGTGCTTTACAACACCGTCACCGGTATCAAAACCGTAGATAGAAATCTTATCAAGGCTGCAAAGACCTTAGGGGCATCTGAAAGAAATATCTTGACTACAATAGCCTTGCCTTTAGCCCTTCCGAGCATATTTACCGGTTTGAGACTGGAAGCTGGAATGGCATGGCGGACCATAATAGCCGCTGAAATGGTAGCTATTCCCACCGGTATTGGGGCGTTACTTATGAGGGCAGAGAGTTTAATCCGTATAGATATTGTCATAGTATGTTTGATAGTCCTTGCTGTGATGTGCCTCTTTTTTGAAAAGTTCTTTCTCTATATGGAGTACAGATTAACTGGCAAATGGCGATAATATGCCGACTATAGAGCTCAGAAACATTAGTAATTTTATCTGTCGAAATATAAGCTTAAAGATATCGAGTGGCGAGCTTTTGGTGCTTCTGGGGCCTACAGGCGCTGGCAAGACAACCCTGCTAAATATTATCTCCGGTTTAATCCCTTATGAAGGATCGATACTCTTCGATGGTGAGCCTATAGATAAGATACCGGTTAGCAGTAGGGGAACTAGTTATCTATTTCAAGACCTAGCATTATTCCCCCATCTCGATGTAAGGTCCAATATTATCTATGGATTATTGATAAAAAAATTGGGGCAAGATCAGATTGAGGATAGATTAAATGAAATGTGCAACTTGCTAAACATAGGCCATCTTATAGGCAGATACCCCAGAGACCTGAGCGGTGGGGAGAAGCAGAGGGTAGCCCTGGCCAGGGCAATCGCACCATCTCCCAGGATCCTCCTGTTGGATGAACCCTTTAATAGCCTTGATGTGAAGACCAGGAAATACCTGAGGATCGAGTTCAAGAGGATCTTAAAAGGACTCGGTCTAACGACAATCTTTGTCACCCATGATTTCAAAGAGGCTGAAGAGATGGGCGATCGTCTTGCGGTCATTGACTCAGGCAGATTGGAACAGGTTGCAACACCCCAGGAGATTTTCTTTAGCCCTAATGGGGATAAGGTGGCCAATTTTTTGGGAGCGCCAAATATCTTTGATTGTGATAATTACGAGGTCTTAGACAATGGTCTCGTTAAGGCAAGCTGCGAAGGGCTTACGATAATAACGGTGTGGGAGAGAGAAAGGCTCAGCAAAATTGCAATCTCTCCCGATGATATCTATGTTAGTAGAAATGAGCCCCCTGGCCCACCAATCAATAGATTCAGAGGGACTATCGTGGAAGAAATTTCTCATAATTCTATTATTTCCCTTAAGATAAAAACAAAAACCAAAGAAATCCTTGCAAGGATTAGGAATGAAGATTTCATTTCCGAGAATCTCGGTGCAGGAAGTGATGTCTTTTTTATATTGCCTCTAAGAAACCTGAGGGGAGTATAGATGAAATACATTCCTGGCATCCTGTTAGGAGCAGGAGGTTCCGAACGATTTGGATCTGAAAAGCTCCTCGCTTCTCTTCCATCTGGTGAGACGCTTTTTGAAAGGGCCCTTGGGATCCACCTGCAAAGTCAAATTTTACCATTAATAGTTGTAGTTTCACCGAGTCTTGGAAAGATTATCAGGCAGAAAACAGAGATATTTGCATTCTCCAGGTTAAAAATGGGAAAAAGGTTTGATACATGGCATGCCTTTTCATGCAAATGGGGGGATGGACGACTGATCATTAATGAGAATTTCCACAAAGGGATGTCTTCTTCCATTAAAAAGGGAGTGGGCTGTCTAACAGACAACGAAAAGGCTGGTGGAATTGTGGTCTCTCTTGCAGATCTGCCTCTTTTATCATCAAAAACGATCAACTTTTTTATTAACAAGTTCCTCGATGAAAGAGTCGGAATTCTTCTTCCTGTTTTCAAGGACATTACAGGTCACCCAGTAATTGTCGATTTCAATCGGTTTAAGAATGATATTGCCAAGCTCAGAGGAGATGTCGGTCTAAGATCTCTTCTCAAAAAATACCCAAAAGCAGTAAAAAAAATACTATGGCAGGATGATTCAGTTATATGGGATATTGATACTCCCCAGGATCTCAAACGATTGGAAGTAATTAACTGATTCATCCAAAAAAATTCCGTGAGTTAGATATCAAGGTGGTGTGTATGATTAAATTATCAATCGAGAAGGCTGTTGGAAAACCCCTGGCCCATGACATCACACGGATAATTCCAGGAAAATCAAAAGGACCTGCCTTTAAGAAGGGGCATATCCTAAGTAAAAAGGACCTCGCTGTCTTGAGGGATATGGGAAAGAGCAATGTGTATGTTTTTGACCCTGACAAAGGCTATATCCATGAGGATAATGCCGCTAAGGTTCTGGCCGAGTCATTTCAACAAAAATGGTTTACCCTTGAAGGTCCGAGCGAGGGGAGGTTTAATATAAAGGCCCAGATTAATGGTCTATTTAAAATCAATATCAATCTGCTAACATCTATAAACCAGACTGAAACAATCATTTGCTCAACCATTCATCAAAATACTGTGTGCTTTGAAGGTATGACTGTGGCAGCTACGAGGATTATACCAGTTGCCATAGAAGAGTCCGAATTCTGGCCAATAGTAGAAGAAATCAGGGATAAGGGCCCTCTGTTAAGGCTTCTTCCATTCTCAAGAAGCAAAGTTGGTGTAGTAGCTACAGGGGAAGAGGTTTCCTCCGGCAGGGTTAAAGACTATTCTTTAGATATCCTATCCCTCAAGGTTCAATCCCTTGGTGGAAAAATTATATCACACCAAATTTGCCCTGATGAAAAGAAGGCAATATCTCGAGCAATAAGGCAGATGGCAAAAGATGGTTGTGATGTCATTATTACCACCGGTGGCCTTTCCGTGGATGCAGATGATGTTACCCTTGATGGAATTATCTCTTCAGGCGCTAAACTTATATCCTACGGATCTCCTATTCTTCCAGGCGCCATGTTTGCTCTTGCCTATATGGGGGATATTCCTATTCTTGGTATACCTGCCGCGCTTTTCTATTACAAGGCCACCGTGCTTGATATCTTTCTTCCAAGGGCCATGTCCGGGGACAGGGTTACCAGAGAGGATATTGTTCGCCTGGGCCACGGTGGACTATGCCTGAATTGCCCAAAATGCACGTATCCAATCTGCCCATTCGGAAAGGGATGATAATGGGAACCCTTTTAAATAGAGTTAGAAAAGAGATGCGGAACCATATTACCGAACATGCCATTGAAAATGAAATGGTTTCTGTTTTTGCACGGCCTCTAACGCCTGAGGAAGCTATAGGCAAACCGGTTCACAACGATTATCCATTACTAAAGGGGAAAGAGCGAATAATGCAGGCGGTTTTTCAAGGTGTTAAGGGCCATGCATACTCTGATCACACCGGAAATTTTTCTGGGAGCCTCTCTCAGGTAATTAATCTCCCCATGGATTCCAATTTTCACAGGGCCCTTTTTGTAGCAACTGCCAATGCTGTGTTAAGAAAAATAGGGGTAATCAAAAAGAGCTGCCACTGCAAAGACGAAGATCCCGTGAGATGTGCCACTTACCTAAAAGATGTCCTTTTACCCTTCTCACCTAAAAGGATAGGGATGATAGGACATCAACCACGCCTACTTGAGGAAGTATCTCGTAATTTTGAGGTCAGAATTTGTGATAGAGATCCCCAAAATATCGGAACCGTTAAATCAGGCGTGATGGTAGAGGATCCAGAGGCATACAAAGAAATCAAAAAATGGGCGGATCTGATTCTTGCCACCGGAACAACCCTGGTTAATGATACCATAGATAATTTTACAGGGTATGTTCCTATAATCTTTTACGGGATAACAATAAGCGGCGCAGCTAGGCTTTTAAACTTAAACCATTTCTGTCCTCTGGGAAGGTGAATGCAGGCCTATAGTTCATAAAGGGTTTCGTCTTTAAATGGGGCTTTATTTTTTTCCCTTACTACCTTTTTTTCAGGGAGAGCAAATGGGTCCTCCTCCAGGATATCTCCCATCTCCTCCTCAATTTTCTCAGGATCCTCCCCCGCCTCAAGCCTGTCCATTGCTTCCTTCATCCCTTTTCCCATATCTACGCCTGTCATCTCAGAAAGCCTGCGCATCAAATGAGCGGCCTGCTTCGGATCATCTTCGTTAATGTTTTCACCTTCCTGCGCAAGCATAGCAACAGCCTTTTCCATTTTCTCATCATCAAAAGGGATCGATTCTTCCCTATTTCCCTCAGAGCTTTCCCTTAAGAAAGAAAAGCTCGATAGAAATCGTTTTAATTTCATTGTTTTGCACTGAGGGCAGAGCGGTTGTTTACTTGTGCTTGTTGATTTTGAGTAAAAATTAAAGATGGTATTGCATCTTTCACAGTAGAATTCATAGATAGGCATTGCTTCTCCTTGCTTTTTTTGACATATTACCAGAAGAATTTTGCGATAACAAGAAAAATGAGATTTGTCCGTTGAATGAGAAGATTCTTGCGATTAGGCATTAAATCAGTATAATAAGGGTGTTACTTAAATACTATTGCCTAATTAAGGAGATAAGAAATCTCTACCGCACACACCTAAACAAGGATAACGATTATGCAAGATAAACCATTAGTAGGTATAGTCATGGGGAGCGTCTCTGACAGTGATATTATGGATGAGTGTGTAAAGACACTAAAGGAGATGGACATAAATTTCGAAATCACCGTATCTTCTGCTCACAGGTCCCCAGACAAAACGAGGGATTATGCCATTAATGCCTCTCATAGGGGAATAGAGGTCCTTATTGCAGGGGCTGGCTGGGCAGCCCATCTCGCTGGGGCGCTCGCTTCCTATACCACATTACCGGTTATTGGGGTACCTATTGACTCCTCTCCTCTTAGGGGAATAGACTCCCTCCTTTCAACAGCTCAGATGCCTCCAGGTGTTCCTGTAGCTACTATGGCAATTGGGAAAGGCGGCGCCCGGAATGCCGGGGTATTTGCTGCCCAAATACTTGCGCTCAAGTATTCAAACATTGCCAAGAGATTGGATCAATACAAAGAAGGTCTAACATTGCGGGCAAAGGGGTTAACGAAAGATTGAGCTACGTATTTAAAATTACCTCAGATGAATCCCTAAAAAAGGGCCTCATCGAAGCTGTTAAAATCATCTCAGAAGGAGGTATTGTGGCCTTTCCAACGGAATCTTTTTATGGTTTAGGTGTGGATGCCACCAACACTGATGCTGTTCAAAATCTTTTTAAGATAAAAGGGAGAGATCATAATGCGCCTATCCTGATTTTGATTTCTTCCTTTAGGAATCTCCCTCAATACGTTGCTGATATTCCACCAAAGGCCAAAAGACTGGGAAAAAAATTCTGGCCAGGTGGGCTTACTATGGTTTTTCAGTCTTCTTCTGTTCTGTCATCAGCTCTGACATCTAATACAGGAAAGGTGGGGATCAGGATATCCAGCCACCCTTTAGCAAATGCCCTCTCAAATACCTTAAATGTTCCAATTACAGCAACGAGCGCCAACATCTCCGGAATGCCACCTTGTGTAAAGGCTGATCAAGTTGTAGAATACTTTAACAATGCTGTTGACCTCATATTAGATGGAGGCGAAACACAAGGAAAATGCCCATCTACTATTCTTGATGTGACAATTGATCCTCCTTTAATAATTCGGGAAGGGATGATAAAGGTGGAAGAACTAATCAACCATCTAACAAACTCCGGATAAATGAAACATATAAAAATTACAATTATTACCGGCCTCTCAGGGTCAGGAAAAAGCACAGCGATAAATGCACTTGAAGATGCTGGTTTCTTCTGTATAGATAATCTTCCGGTTATCCTGTTACCCAAATTTTTGGAGTTAAAGGCCGAGACTTATTCAGAAATAACTAAGCTTGCCTTAGTTATGGATCTTAGGGAAAGGACTTTTCTTGAAAGATATCCCGAGATTTTTAAAAACCTCAAGAAACGAGGATATCTCTTTGAAATACTTTTTCTAGAAGCCTCTACAGAAATTCTATTAAGGAGATACAGCCAGACTCGAAGAAAACACCCTCTCAGTAAAGAGAAAAGCCTTCTTGAAGGAATTCAGACCGAAAGAGAGGCGCTGAGAGAACTGAGAGAAATTGCAGATCTAATTATTGATACATCAAATTACAATGTTCATGAATTAAAGGAGTTCATCTTAAATCATGCCCTAAAGACAACACCAACAAAAAGGATGAAAATTTATCTTCTATCTTTCGGGTACAAATATGGTATACCCCATGATGCAGATCTTGTTATTGATGTTAGGTTCCTGCCAAATCCTTACTTTGTTCAAGAATTAAAAAACCTTGACGGAACCTACCCACAGGTTAAAAAATATATGAATAGGTGGGAAGAGACCCATGGTTTTCTAAAGAAATATTTATCCCTTCTGAGCTATCTCATCCCTCTTTATGAAAAAGAAGGGAAATCATCTTTAACCATTGCTGTAGGATGCACTGCAGGCACTCATAGGTCAGTAAGCATTGCGGATACTATCTATGAAGAACTTAAGAAAATAACAAATTACATCACGCTAACACATAGAGATATTGAATTAGACAAATAATGAAAGATACCCTTAATCAATCAAAGATACAACAGCTTCTAAGAAAAGGCGTGAGGATTGACCGCCCGGAAACTATTACTATTGGAAAAGAGGTATCGTGTGATCAGATATCAGATAACAGGGTTGTCATTCATTCTGGGTGTAAGGTTTATGGCTCCCGTACAGCAATAATGTCCGGATGCGAAATTGGCTACGAGGGCCCTGTTACGATCGAAGACTGCCAGTTAGGTCCTGATGTAAAATTACAAGGAGGATTTTTTTCACACTCAACATTTTTAGGAAAGGCTATGTTAGGATCAGGCGCCCATATTAGGGGCGGATGTCTATTAGAAGAAGAGGCCAATGTCGCCCACACTGTGGGCCTTAAACAAACCATCTTGTTTCCTTTTGTTACCCTTGGGAGCCTAATAAATTTCTGTGACTGTCTAATGGCTGGAGGCACCGATAGAAAAAATCATAGTGAGGTTGGAAGCTCATATATTCATTTTAATTACACCCCAAATCAGGATAAGGCTACTCCTTCCCTTATTGGTGATGTACCTAAGGGAGTCATGTTAAATCAGAGACCAATCTTTTTGGGTGGGCAAGGGGGATTAGTTGGGCCGGTTAGGATAGGATACGGAACGGTCATCGCTGCTGGAACCATCTATCGAAAAGATTTCATAAAAGGAAATGGCCTGCTTTTTGCTAGGTCTAATGTAAAAAAACAACAGCCTCTTTATTTTGGGCTTTATCCAGGGATCAAAAGGGTCATAACCAATAACATTAATTACATAGCAAATATCATTGCGCTTAGGAGATGGTATATTGATGTTCGCTCTCTATTTTTACCTGGTAATCCGATAGAGAAAGCCCTTTATCAAGGCGCCCTGGAAAAGATAGAAATGATAATTAGCGAAAGAATAAAAAGATTAAAAGAGGTTGCTGACAAAATGCCTCGATCAATTGAATTATATAAGAAAATGATGAAAGAACATGTCTTGCAGACACAACAAGATCTCAGAAGAGAAATCTTTGAACGATGGTCGAATATAGAAGAATTATTAACAGATAGTTATAACAAGGAAGGAAATTTGGAAAAAAGGGATGAATTTTTAGATCTTATTCAACAAAAAATAGATGAAAAAGGGAAACATTATATTGAGGTAATTAAGGGATTAGGCAATGCCGGGGCTGCCATAGGCACAGAATGGCTTCAAGGACTAATTGATGAGATCACTAATCAGATACTAAATATTATTCCCTCTTTGAGACATTAAAAGATCAAGTTGCTCACTGAAGGCTTATTTCATACTGCTCAAGATGAAAATCATTTTTTGGAATTATTGCAATACGCCGATTAATTCTTTTTTCCAATTCCATAACGGAGTATCTCTCCTCCTCCTTTAAAACTTTCTCTATCTCAGGGTGCACCAAAACATAAACCTTGCCCTCCTCACCGGATACCCATTCTCTTTCCAGATCCCTGAAGATATCATAACAGATTGTAGTCGGCGATTTAAGCCGACCTCTCCCCTCACAGTATAAACAAGGTTCGGTTAAAAAGAAGTTTATATCCTCTTTTGTTCTTTTCCTCGTCATCTCAATCAGCCCTAACTCCGATATCTCGAGGACAGTGGTCCTGGCCCTGTCTTTTTCCAGGGCCTCTTTGAGCGCCATAAAGACCCTTTCCCTGTTTGCTTCCTTATCCATATCTATGAAATCAATAACAATAAGGCCTCCAATGTTTCTTAATCTCAGTTGATAGGCAATCTCCTTAACTGCCTCCATATTTGTTTTTACAATGGTTTCTTCCAGGTTTCTTTTCCCTACATAACTTCCTGTATTAACATCTACAACGGTAAGGGCCTCTGTTGCTTCAATGACAACATATCCACCAGATTTTAACCATACCTTTTTATCTAAGGCCCTGTTTATTTCCATGTCAATGCCATAGGCATCAAATATAGGTTCTCTCCCTTCGTAGAGTTCAATAGAATATCTAAGGTTTGGGGCAAAGGTCTCTATGAATTCCAATATTGATTGATACTCCTCCTTTGAGTCGATCACCAATCTATCAATCTCTCTCGTAAAAAGATCCCTGACAGCCCTTAAAGTAATCGTTAATTCCTTATGAAGAAGACTGGGCGCAGAAGATGTTTCTCTCTTTTTCTGAATATTCGCCCATAATTTAGTTAAAAACTCCATCTCAATTTTTAACTTTTCTTTAGGCGCCCGCTCGCTCACCGTTCTCACAATAAACCCTGCACCAGGCGGCCTTAATTTTTGCATAAGCTTTTTTAATCTCATTCTTTCTTTTTCATCTTCAATCCTGCGCGAAATACCAATGTGGTCAACGGTAGGCATATACACAAGGTGACGCCCAGGAAGGCTAATGTGAGAAGTTGCTCGTGCGCCTTTTGTGCCCAAAGGCTCCTTAGAAACTTGAACTAAAATATTCTGTCCTTCTTGCAGAAGACCTTCTATATTAATATCACTTACCTTTGTAAAGGGCGTCCTCGGGTGGATATCGGTCTCTGAGTTATTCTCTTCATCTTCTTCTTGCAGCATAATCTGCTCCCAATGGCGAAGGTCGTTATAGACATCAGTGACATATAAAAAAGCTGGCTTATCAATACCGATATTTATAAAGGCCGCCTGCATTCCAGGTAAAACCCGTAACACCTTTCCAAGGTAAATATTCCCAACGAGCTCCTGTTCAGACCCCCTTTTTATATGGAGTTCAACCACCACTCCATTTTCCACCAGGGCAACCCTCGTTTCATATGGCCTTGCATTAATTACCAATTCATTAGTCATTATCAGACCACCTCAGATAATAATACTTTTTGTTTTTAAAATCCTCATTCCCTCTATCTGACTGTCATGGAGAGTGAACACATTCTTTATAATCTCGGCAGGCTTCAATTCCGGTCCTTTTCCATATCTTACAATTAACTCCAGCTCGCTATTGGATAACACATTTAATGCCTTCACCTGAGATCGAATATCAACTGTTATTTCACTATTTCTACGTTTCTTGACTGCTAAACAGGACTTTGACATCAAAAACCTATCCACAGCTTCTTTGTTGAAATATCCATTCATCTGGATATAAAAATAGCTTTCTTTAATTCTGGGAGGAGTCTCCTTTATTCCTATCTCCTCCATAGAAAGAACCCTGATGCCAGATGGCAGTTCGTTGTTAATCTTCCTGATTGTGAGTGATGTATTTTGAATATTTTTAGCCTGAACATCCACTATCTCGTTTAAGGATTCTGTTCCCACAGGGAGCGCTATTGCAAATGAGAGCTTTGGCATAGGATGATAGCCGCTAGAATACACTATATCCATCCCAGCTCTTCTGAACGCCCTTATAAACACCTTAATAAGCTCTAATTGGCTAAGATATTTGGTCTTTTCAAGTTTTGTAAAACATAGCCTATACGTTTTCCCTTGTTCGTTTGGTTGTTTAGGCTTCAGCCCTTTCTTTTCCTCCAGGGGATGCCATGTATCAAATAACACCGGGGAAATGTCATTGTCGCTACAGACTCCACAGTTCGAACAATACTGTCTGCAATCGGGTGTTGTTTTGCCATCCATAGCCTTTTGCCACTCGCTCAGCAAAAACTCTTTAGATATGCCAGAATGTATATGTTCCCATGGCAGAACCTCATCGTGTTCCCTTTCCCGAAGAATGTAAAAATCTGGATCAAGATTGCACCTTTTCAAGGCCTCTTTCCAGATATCTATGTTAAGGTGCTCACTCCAGCTATCAAAATGGGCGCCGTTCTGCCACGCCTCGAGTAATACCCTGGTTAATCTCCTATCCCCCCTTGAAAAGATACCCTCTAACCAGCTCGCCTCTGGATTATTCCATTTAACCTTCACTCTATGGCTCTGCAATCGTTCCCTGATAAAATTGATTCTTCGTTTACCTTCTTCAAGTTCAAGCTGGGGCAACCACTCAAAAGGTGTATGCGCCTTAGGAACAAAGGGGGAAATGCTTACATTTAACACATGCCCCTTTCTTCCTTGAGGCGCTAATCTGGAAATCTTTTTGCTCAATTCAACAATGGAAATAAGATCACTATCCTCCTCAGAAGGAAGGCCTATCATAAAATAAAGCTTGAGCAGGTTCCAGCCTCCCTCATAAATCTCCCTTGCTGAATCTAAAATCTGATCCTCTGTAAATCCCTTATTAATAATATCTCTCAGTTTCTGGCTGCCTGCTTCAGGCGCAACGGTAAAACTAGTCTTCCTGACCTTCTTTATCTCCTTCATCAATAAAGAAATGGCGGTATCAATCCTTAATGAAGAGAAATTAATAGCAACATGTCTTTCTGCCACCTTTCGCATTAACGCCTTTAATAATGGAAGGATACAACTGTAATCGCCTGAACTTAAAGAGAGAAGAGATAAGTCCTCAAATCCTGTCTCATGTAAGCCTCTTTCAGCAATGCGCACTATTTCAAGGGGGTCCCGTTCCCTCACAGGTCTATATATCATTCCTGCCTGACAAAATCGACACCCTCTGCTACAACCCCTCGCAATCTCAATGGTGAATCGATCATGAACCAGCTCGGCAAATGGGACTATTTGCTTTGCAGGAAAAGGGTAGCAATTAAGATCAGAAACGATAGCCTTTTCAACGCCTTCATACCCCTTTATCAGCGATTCTATGTGCTGTATGATTCCTTTTGTATTGTAATGCGCCTTAAAAAAAGAGGGAATGTAAATGCCATTAATCTTTGCAAGCTCTTTTAATAACTCAGGCCTGCTATTTCGCCCATCCAATTTCCATTCCCTTACGGTTTGGCAAATCGAAAACGCTGCTTCCTCTCCATCGCCTATAACAATAGCATCAAACAGCGCGGCTACAGGCTCAGGATTAAAGCACGCAGGGCCACCTGCGATAACCAGGGGGTGTATGGATTCCCTCTCTTTTGCTAAGAGCGGCACGTTTCCAAGATCAAGCATGGACAGAATATTTGTATAACAAAGCTCATGTTGCAAGCTAAAGCCAATAATATCAAATTCATAGAGAGGTTTTCCTGATTCCAGGGAGGCAAGAGGAATGCCTTTCTTTTTTAACTCAGATCCTAAATCTACCCATGGGGCAAAGACCCTTTCTGCTGAAAGCCAGTCCTGTAAGTTTAATATATGGTATAAAATTTTTAACCCCAGGTGGGACATCCCAATTTCGTAAACATCAGGAAATGCTAAAGCAATAGAGACATCGACAGCGGCAGGATCTTTCTGAACAGAATTTACCTCATCCCCTAAATATCTGCTTGGATGAATTATTTTAGAAAACCACGCTTGTTGACATACATGCATTCCTAAATCCCAAATACCATGTCCCTCTATCCACAATTTTTTAGATACGTTACCTCACGTTAAGCGCTTTTTTATCTTCTATAGAAATAGGCAAAAGGACCGTTATCATGGCCCCTTTAGGGTCCAAATTTTCACCTGAAACCTTACCCCCAAGACTCTCGACAATCCTTTTAACTATAGCCAAACCGAGGCCAGATCCATCTTTTTTCGTTGTAGAAAAGGGTTTAAATATCTCTTTAGCTATTTTCGGATCTAAGCCTGGTCCATTATCCTCAATTTTTATCCTTACTGACTCTATTGATTCACTTGAACTCTTAAAATCCGTTTCTTTTTCTGCGCTAATAGAGATGAGTCCACCTTTTGGCATAGCCTCGGATGCATTCAGGAAAATATTCCAAAATACCTGTTTAAGCTGCTGCGGATCTGATTTAATCTTTAAGGGGCTCATAATTTTGGTCTCTATATCTAAATGCTCGGACCAGCTCTGGCTATTTTGAAATAGATAGAGGGTATCCATAATTAATTGATTAAGTTCAAATTCTTCAATTTCTATCCTTTGCGGTCTAGCAAACTGCAAAAAATCATTTACAAGATGATCCAATCTATTTACTTCTCTTAAAACAATCTCTATTAGCCTTCTGTTAATATGGGCTTCCTCTTTTGACAGGCTATCATTTAACACCTGAATTGAGCCACTTATTGAAGCTAAAGGATTTCTTATCTCGTGTGCGATACCAGCGGCTAATTCTCCAAGCATGGCCATATCTTCCATTCTCTTGACCTCTTGCTCCATCTCCCTGATACGTGTCGTGTCTTGAAATACAAGTATTTTTCCTTTATTGCTCCCACCATATTCTTTTAAAGGTGAGATATTTAAAAGAAGATCAATTTGCTGGCCCTCCTTCCCTTTATAAGAGAGTTGGCTGAACTTATGTGGGCTATGACCCTTAAGATAAGGCGCTATATGGGGTATAATATCCCTAATATCCTTTCGGATGGCATCTCTGGAATCAATATTAAATATCTTTTCCGCTCCCTTATTAAAGACAATAATTTCGCTATGCTCATCTAATGCAACCAGTCCCGAGGAAATGTTCTGAATAATATTTTCCTTGAGCATCTCCAAATCAACTATATCTTTCTGTTTAGCCTTGAGTTCAACCCTGCTTTTCTGAATCTGCTCTGATAGAAAACCACTCAAAAAAGCTACCAAATAAAAGGCAGCTGCATTGACAAGAATCATATAAAAAATTTCACTGCTCTGGTATTGTT
>QMLT01000020.1 GCA_003646875.1 Deltaproteobacteria bacterium | reverse complement strand
CGATATATTTTTAGACAAACGAAGGCTAAAGATAAATATCTCTATGTAAAATCATAAGCGCCTAAAGCCTGCCCTGCCTGTGCTGGCGCGACTTCCCTGGCAAATATTGCAATTTCGATATTATTTATAAGTTTTTTGCAAGTAAGCAGTATACAGCTCATCTTACCCTATTCCCTGCCGCCTATACTATGTCCAATCCCTAATTCAAAATTCGTAATTTGCAATCACTAAATACCTACATTCTTCAATCGTATCCCCTGCCATGAGTCTCTATCGATGAGGGTCTGCCTTATACGTAAAAGAGTTTCATTTTTCTTTAACGACCATTCAGGGGCAACCAACTCTTCTGGATGGGGGTCTCCAGTAAGCCTCTGAATAACCATATCAGGGGGAAGGAGTTCCAGGAAATCACATACAAGATTAACATATTCTTCCTGGCCCAGACATCTATATTTCCCTTCCAGGTATAATTTCTCCATCCCTGTCCCTTTAATAACATAGAGCAGATGGATCTTGATTCCATCAATTTTCATCCCTGCTATAGCCTCTGCGGTGGCAAGCATATCAGCCCTATCTTCAAAAGGAAGACCAAGTATCACATGTGTGCAGATCTTAATCCCCCTATTCCTAGTTGCATCCACCGCTCTTTTAAAGCACTTGAAGTCATGGCCCCTGTTTATAAATTTGAGCGTCCTCTCATGAATGGACTGGATTCCATATTCGATCCAGACAAGGTAGTCCTTTGTGTAGCCTTCAAGGAGGGTAAGCATAGATTCATCAATACAATCCGGCCTCGTGCCTATAGACAACCCAACAATATCATCTATTGCGAGCGCCTCTTCATAGATGCCTTTTAATTTCTCATAGGGCCCATATGTGTTTGAAAAAGACTGAAAATAGGCAATAAACTTCTTTGCATTATATCTCTTGCTCAGGAATTCTTTGCCTTTCACTATCTGTTCTGTAATGGATATGCCCTTTTTAAAGGCGCCTGTTCCACTTCCCCTCGAATTACAATATATGCATCCACCTGTTGAGATGCTCCCATCTCTATTCGGGCAGGTCAACCCTGCATCCAGAGATATCTTTTGCACCCTGCAGCCGAAGATGTTTCTAAGATAGGAATTAAGATCATAATAACGATTTTTCATTGTTATCAACGCCGTGATCTATTGGATGTTAATTTTCTTTATGTTGCTCTCCAATCCGGAGGCTGATGTTCCGCATGTTGCGGACTGAGCACTGAACGCTCACGAATTTCATATACATTCTAACCTTAAAATTATAAAATGTTAAATAAAAGACTTGATGCTAAATATTTATCCTGTGAGATAAAGCTTCGCCGTGTAACGTGGCGTTAGGTAACCAATATCTTTGGAAATATTTTTAATCCCCTTCCAAATTATCTAATAGGGTTTACAGGATTTCTAAAAAATAAACTATTATACTATGAATGTCCTTATTTAACCGAGACGGGAGCAGATTATGAATTCAGCGCTGAGAGATAAAATCCCATCTGTTGAGCAGTGCTATACATTGTTAAAAAGATATCATGTGCCTGATCACATTATTCAGCACAGTGAGATGGTTTGCAAGGTTGCAGTTTTCCTGGCTGAAAAACTCAATTCGCATGGTGAGCATCTTATCATTCCAGAGATTGAAGCGGCAGCCCTTCTGCATGATATAACAAAGATGGAAGGTATAACAACACGCCAGGATCATGCCGAAACCGGTAAAGAACTTCTTCACAAACATGGGTTTAAGCGGATTGGTGAAATAGTGGCTGAGCATATCAAGCTGCAAGAGGGACGAAACTCCCTGCCGATATCTGAAGAGGAGATTATTAATTATTCAGATAAGAGGGTGATGCACACCAGAGTTGTGACTCTGCCGGAGAGGTTTGCCGACTTACAGAAACGCTATAGTTTCAAAGGTTCGGATAAAAATACAATTAAGCGGATAATTGCTCTTGAATCCAAAACATATGAGTTAGAGAATAAGATATTTTCTAAATTGGATTTTACCCCAGAGGACTTATCAAGCCTTATAGTGTCAAAAAATAGAAGCACAGATTGTTAATTAAACACGCGGCGCGAGCGCCTGCGCTGCGCGAGATATGGCGTATCGCATACCTGTCAACCGTGAACGTTGAATCCGCCGATAAATCGGGGGAAGCCGGACAACAACCTGAGTTACATGCCTATTTCAACTAACAGAAATATTTTGTAAGGCAGTAGGGGAGGGTGGCAGTTGATGATTGTTTAGATTGTTATGGGCAATAAGATAAGATTTTGGATCGGCCAGCCTTTTTGCAGAGAACATCATGGTAAAAAGAGTGGGGAGCGAAAATCTTCGCCTGAGCCACGCCCCAAAACCCTCCAATATAAGTTGATACTTGGAGTATGGAAGCCAGTAGAGGGAACAAAACTCCTCATAAAAATCCTGAAGAGGAAGCTTGGTTGGTAACACCGCATGGGCAATATCATAAAGATTGCAATCCTCAGTTAGAATTTTGTCCCTTAATTTGTAAAATAATTCAGTGCCAGGCAGTGGAGTAAGTATTGAAAAGCTTGGGTTCTTTATCTTATGGCTGGTTATATATTCTTTGAGCTTCTGAAAATCTTCTCGACCATAATCTGGGTCTATAATAAAGGCAGCGTAAATAACTAAATTTAAATCCTTTAAGAGCTTAAGCGCCTTTTCATTGTTTTCTGCCTTGTTATTTTTGTGAATTGACCTTAATCCCTCATCATCGATCTTTTCAAACCCTATAAATACACCCTTTAATCCAATGTCTTTCCAAAGCCTTATGGTTTCAGGATGCTTAGCAATAGTGTCGCTTCTGGCCTGAAAGGTATAGGTCTTTTTTATTCCCTCATCCTTTATCATATTGGCTATCTTTTTTGCCCTCGGGACATCTACTAAAAAATTATCATCTACAAAAAAGATATACGGCTTTTTTATCCCCTTTAATTCCTCTATTACCCTTTCAGGGCTTTTTTCTCTGTATCTCCTTCTGTAAAATTGCCATACACTACAAAAGGCGCATCGATAAATGCATCCTCTTGATGTTTCCAGCATGGCAAAGGGACTTTGGAATCCGAGATGATAACCATCTTTTGCTTTTTTATTTCTTTGAGGGAAGGGGAGGGAATCAAGATCCTTTACGAGTGGTCGAGTTGGCGTGTGTATCTGACCGTTTCCCCCATTTAAGACAAGCCCGGAGATGCGCTTTAAATCACCTTTTTTCTCAAAGCCTTCCACAAGCTCTCTGGATGTCTGCTCCCCCTCTCCTATTACCACAGCATCTACCGCATTTGTTGCGAAGTCTCCTGGGTTCAATGAGGCATGATGTCCCCCTATGAATACGAAAACATTAGGGATAAATTTTTTTATTTTTTGAGCGATACTCAGAGCAGGATAGGTATCTATGGTATAGGAGCAACTTATACCGCATAGATCGGGCTTGAAAGAAGATAGGACAGAGGGAAGATCATTAAGAAGGCGAAGGTCTAAGATGCGCACATCATGATCCCTTAAGGCTCCAGCTACCATCTCCAGGCCCAGGGGTTCTCCTAACACCATATCTGTAAATCCAATGGCATCACTCCGGGGTTTTATTAAGAGTACTTTCACGGCCATTCAATAGTTCATCAGTTTATTATATATATTCTTACTTCCAAAATCTTATTCCACTAATTCGCACAGGAGGCTCTCATTTTTTACCATTTTTACCCTGATCTTTTGGCGCTAAAGACATCAACTTGATTTTTACAATATCCTTAAGAAATTCCAGGTCAGTATCGATGCAAAAGAATATGTGAGTTCAATCATCCGCCAAAGCGGAACTTAAACTCGGGCATCTCTGAAGAAGTAAAAGGAAGCATTGGATCATAAGGGATCTTTTCTTCCCTTAGATAGATCTTCTCCCAGTACGGATCTAAAAGTTCTGTTAAACGATCGTCAAACTTATACAATCCCTCATGTAGCTTCTCATCATGTAACCACTTCTCTGTTGCTTCATCTTCTGGTTCAGGCTTGTATTTTGTAATTGCCTCCATAGCTATGCTATGATGATCCCGGATTGGGCAAGGGCGAAGCCAATTCCCTGTTTCATCACCTACTCTTTCATAGGCATACTCATCCTGCCATCTCCTGATTTCCTCAAAAAAGGGTTGGTCATAGATTTCATTCAGATTTCCGCCATTTTTATAAACATCAAAAATATTAACAGGTGAAAATTGATAGTAAGGGCATGGCATGACCGAACCATTCCAATCAATGTAAAGGTAACCATCCTGTCTTCCTGCTGCAATACACCCAGAACCTATCGGTCCACTATTCCAGAAGTCTACATAGAATAATTTTTTCTTCCAAAGGATTTCCCTTTCCCGGTCTAAAAGCCTGAGTCTTTGTTCAGGGGTAAGCATCAGATCTAAATTATATCCTCTCCCTATGGGCATATACTGAAATACCCAGGCAAGGGTGACCTTCTGTTTGTTAAAAAAGAAATCTATAAATTCCTCACTGGTTAACAGTTCATAATTGTGTCTCATCGGAGTAACTGCAATTCCAAAGGGGACGCCGGCCTCCCTCATGTTTTCAAATGCCTTCAGGACCTTTTTAAATACCCCCTTGCCCCGCCTTTCATCTGTCTCCTTTTCAAACCCCTCAACAGATAGCTGAGGGACAACATTTCCCAGATCAGCCATCCTTTTTGCCATATCCTTGTCAATAAGTGTGCCATTTGTATACATCAAAAACATATTATCCATATGACGCTCTGCAATATCGAGAATATCCATACCATCACTTTTATAAACAGTTGGTTCCCCGCCTACCCATGTCGTGTAGTGGGAACCCCATAGTTCAGTCTTCTCCGTTATTATCCTGTCTAATATGGGGAAAGGGATGGTCTCTGCTTTGTTAGAATCGGATGAGGCATAACATCCCTTACAATGGAGGTTGCACTTCTTTGTTGGGCCGATAACCAGAAAGCCCGGTGGTTTCCGTCCATATTTTGCCTTGAAATTATCTATAATCTCTTTTGTTTTTCCGGTTGGAGAAAAGAGCATATTCTGGACAAAAACATTTATGCCTTGCTTGATAACATTTTTAGAGTATAAACCCTCTCTTATTCTTTTGAAGGTTGTCTCTGCCAGATTGAGCATAATCTGCATCTTTTCCTTTTGAACTATCATCGGTCTTTTATGCTCATTTTCTTTAATAATATAGTCATAGGCTGCATTTTCAGCCCTTTTTAAGAAAAGATGTTGTACCTTTGGATTATGTGAGAGCAACGTGCCTCCCTGAGATGCCATTGAGGCCATCATTTTATGAAATGTATTTAATGCTTCCATATTTCAATTACCCCCTTTCTTTAAAGGTGAAAACATTTTTTTGTCTCTCAACATCTTTTGAATAATCTCACTGGCCTTTCCCTTTCTATTATCATCCACACTGACCCCTTTGTTAATCAGCCATTCCCTATAAAACCGATCTATTCCTCCGCAGATAATTTTGTCCACGCCGAGATCCAGCAAGCGGCGCGCCATCTCCAGTGGACCTTGTCCACCCACGTCCCATTTGGCTTCCTGATGCACAGACCCGCTCCTGATCTCCACCAGCAGGACCTCTGAAGAAGAGCCGAAATGAGGAGCTACCCTGTCTTTGAATATGGGAATTGCAATTTTCATCTATACCTTCTTGCGCTATAAATTAAAGCAATTCATGTGCCACTAATAAAAACACCGGAATATAATAAATTGGTAAGTAAAATCGAGCAGTTAAGTAAAGAGGGATGAAAGGGGGTAGAAGTCCTTGGGGTGGAAAATGTTTCAGCAATGCAACTGTTTCATGAAATGTTTTATCCAGGCGTTAAGATAGCCCATATTTATTCATCTTTCGCCATAGAGTGCTACGGCTGATACCCAGTTCGCGGGCCGTTGTAAGGCGATTGCCTCTATGTTTATTTAAAATCTGGCGAATTTTTTCCTCCTCCTCAGTAGCCAGGGTTGCCGAGATGAACGAGGGATGATTCTGGGTTTTGTACCAGTCTCTCACATCCATAGGAAGATGTTCTATTCCTATATAGTCATCTTTACAGAGGATGAATGCGTATTCAATGATGTTTTCCAGTTCGCGGACATTGCCCGGGAAAGGGTAGGCTATCAAATATGAGAGGGCTTCATTGGTAACACCGCGCATAGCTCTTCCCTTCAGCAGATTATATTTATGTATAAAATTCTCAATCAGAAGAGGGATATCCCCACTTCTTTCTCTTAGAGGCGGCAGGCTGATCTTGACAACATTGATTCGATAATAAAGGTCCTCCCGGAATGTCCCCTCCTTTATCATGGCTTTTAGGTCGCGATTAGTTGAAGCTATAATCCTGCAATCGGTCTTTAGTGGTTTTGTATCTCCAAGCGGAGTAAATTCCCCATCTTCAAGGACTCTTAGCATGTCCTTCTGAAAGGATGTAGATATGTTACAGATCTCATCCAGAAACAGGGTTCCCTTGTCTGCCAGGAGAAAGCGGCCCGGTTTATCTCTTTCGGCTCCTGTGAAGGCGCCTTTTTTGTATCCAAAGATTTCTGATTCAAGCAGGCTATCAGGCAGGGCCCCACAGTTGATGGCAATAAATGGCCCTTTTTGCCGCGAACTGAGGTAATGGATTGCGCGGGCAAATAATTCCTTGCCTGATCCGGTAGGGCCTTCGATCAGGACGGCGCTGTCGCTTTCTGCAATATCAGGCAAAAATGCGAGGATCTCCCGCATTTTGGGATCTTTTCCGATAATATCCTCATGACCAAAAGTCCGGGTAATCTGTCTTCTCAATCTTTCCAGCTCTGAGAGATCCCGAAAGATTCCAAAGAGCCCAATGATGTTATTTTTTTCATCCCTTAAAAAAGAGGTGCTGATGCTAATTGGTATTTGATCTCCTGCCCTGTTAATAATAAAGGCTGGTATGTCTTGTTGTGGTGCCCCATTGGCTAGGCTTTGATCCATAACACATCTTTTTGCACAAATATTGGTGCGAAAGATATCAAAGCAGTGCTGGCCAATTGCCTCCTGCCGTTTAAAACCGGTTATGGTCTCGGCAGCATGATTGAATGAATTGATTTCTTTTTTTAGGTCAATGGTGAAAATACATTCGCTGAGGTTCTCCAAAAGGACAAAACAGTGGTAGGGAAGACCAAGCATAAGCTCACCCTGCACTTCTTTGTGGGATGAAGATGATGGTGTGTTCATATGCGACCTTAATTGATTGAAACCGCCCTTAATTTTATATTACAATATCATTATAGAGCAGGCAAGTAAAACCACTGGGAGCAAGCATTAAGATGCTTTCATTTAAAAATTTTTATCTTCTCGGCTTTCAGAATGCCTTTTTTGATGATTTAATGTTTCCAACTGTCTTATAAATCGAACATAGTTGATGTCAAAGGGATTTTTTCTCATGAAGGGAGCTTTCTTCTTCGATTTGGAAGCATGAGCATTTATGGCTTTGGTAATTTCAACATCTGAGTAGCCAAGTTGTAGCCCTACCAGGACCAGATCTACCAGCTCATATGGGCCAATAATTTCCTCGTCATAAATTCCCCCGAAACCAGGTGAAGGTCTCTGATGTATTACGTTCTCAGGAAGGCTCATGAACTGTGCCGCTTGTATCACTTGTGTCTTATATAAGGCGGATAGAGGAGCATAATCACCCATTTGGTCATCATCAACACCCTTTTCCACAAAATAGCCCAGCGATGATTCTGTCAGGTTGCTACAGATAACAATCATAAGACCATTGCGGCTGGCATATTCCTTGAGTCTGACGATCCGCAAGCGATGTAAAAGGATTAGACGCTGGTAGTGGATGAGTACCCACTTAGGAGCTTTAGTAGAAATGACACCTAATATTAGCCACCTCCTAACTCTTGTCGGCATCCATCGAAGTACCAGCTTCATCAAAAACTCCGTAAACCAACGCGGTGGCATTCCGAGGTTCGTTTCTATACCAATGGCTTCGGTGGTAATATCAGTTTGCATAAAATCAGCGCCGAGTGACCTGTACATTTCAGTATTGTATAATTCCCCTCTAATCCTTGAATCGTTCATCTGGAGAGCAACCACTTTCCATTTATCTCTTTTTTCCATAGCCTTAAGACAGAGTGCCGTTGTAACCAGACTGTCTATACCGCCACTTGCTCCTAAGACAATCCCTCTGTATCTTTTGTGAGCTATTTCTGTTGCAAGGTCTTGAGCTGACCTCTTAATAAAGAGATCAACAGGGAATTCGAAAAGCTTTTTTTCTAAAATCTCAAATTGATTAACCATGTTTTTGCTCTTGATATAAATAATGATCTGTCCAAAGATACATGTCAAGACTCTTAAGGATTAAATATATTTTACTTTCTTAATCATCTGAGATTAGGTAAATAAAACGTAACTGGTAACTTAACTGCTTCTTTAAAGGAGAACATAGAATCAATGATGAAAGAAGTATATGCTGCTTCTATTATATTTGCCGCTGGCTATGGAAGCAGAATGAAGGGTTTTTCCGGTAACAAAACATTGCTTCCATTAATACCTGGATCAAATCCCTTTGAAGGAGAATACCCTATCATTTTTGAAATTGTGACGAATCTTCCAAAAGGGCCAAAGACTTTGGTGATACACCACAAAAAAGAAGAAATTATAAAGATGACCCGTAATCTTGGTGTTTGTTACTGCGATCAACCCCTCCCCAATGGAACAGGGGGAGCTCTTATTGCAGCCCAGGAATTTTTGGAGCGCACAGATCAAGAATATTGTATCATAACTATGGGGGATATCCCGTTTGTAATGGAGACTACATATCAGACACTTATACGCCATCTTAAAGAGCAAGATTTTGTTGTCTTAGGCTTTACACCAGAGGATAGAGCTCAATACGGCATTATAGAGATAGAAAATGAAAAGGTCCAAAGGATCACTGAGTGGAAATATTGGAAGGAGTATCCATTGGAGATGCAACGTCGTTTTAAGGTTTTTAACTCAGGCATATATGCAGCCAGGAGATCGGTCTTGCTTACCTACCTGAAGAAATTAAAGAAGAGACCTCATCAGGTAGAAAAAGAAAGGGATGGTAAAATGACTGTTGTCGAGGAGTATTTTATTACTGATCTGGTTGAGTTGATGAGCAACCATGGACGTAAGATTGGCTTCAGTCTTGTTGAGGAGGAAAATGAGGTTATGGGGATAGATACGCTTGAAGATTTGGTTTTAGCCCAGGCTCTCTTTGCGAAAAGGAATATACAGACAAAAAGGTTTTGATTGGGAGTGCAGGAAATGATAACTTATTATAAGAGGCTCGTAGCGTTATGACAAAAAACCCTATGTCTCATTTGTCAGCGGAAAATATTTGTCGTATCCTTTTAAAGAAGGGCTTTATATCAAAGGAACAAAGGCAGGAGATCTTCAACAAAAAGGATACCCTCCAAAAGAAGTTAGAAAAACTTCAGGTAATCAAGGATGCATCAGGGGTCTCTTCTTCGAGAATAATTAACCCTGTAACTATCATTGACATTATTTGTTTTTTAAAGCTCGATCGTAAAGATGATCCAACCAGAGAACTCGATGAGGAAACTATCTTTCAGGCCCTGGCAGAGGAGTGGAAAATAGAGTATAAAAAGATAGATCCGCTTGAACTTGATCTAAAACTGGTAACAACAATCATCCCTCGATCATTTGCCATGAAGCACCTCGTTTTGCCTATAGCCGTTAAAGATAGTTGGCTTACTGTAGCTACACCAAATCCCCATAATCTTGAGGTCATGGAAGATATAAGTAGGGTGAGTCAACTCCAGGTCAAACCGGTCGTTTCAAGCAAATCCGATATTATAAAACTCATAAATGAATTTTATGGCTTTAGAAAATCCATTGCCGCAGCCGAGGAGCAGTTTTCTTATCCCTCTGTTGACCTCGGTAACCTGGAACAGTATGTAAGGCTTCGGGAGGTAAAAGATCTTCCATCAGATGATAGACACATTGTAAATGCTGTTGACCACCTCTTTAACTATGCCTTTGATCAAAGGGCAAGCGATATTCATATTGAACCAAAGAGGGATACCAGTTTGGTGAGACTAAGGATCGATGGAGTTCTACATTCCATATATAAGTTACCAAAAACTGTTCATGGGGCTATAATCTCAAGGATTAAGGCCCTTTCTCGCCTTGACATGGCAGAAAAAAGACGTCCGCAGGATGGCAGGATAAAGATTGACAGGG
This sequence comes from Deltaproteobacteria bacterium, assembly GCA_003646875.1. GTDB lineage: Bacteria > Desulfobacterota > DSM-4660 > Desulfatiglandales > B25-G16 > B33-G16. The sequence goes on along the minus strand of QMLT01000020.1, from coordinate 2,938 downwards.
GCCAGGGGGATGAGGCAGAGATTCGAGTCTCAACTATCCCCACAGCCTTTGGTGAGAAGACCGTTATGAGGATACTCGACCCGGATATTCTCTTCCAGGACGTAGGCCAGCTCGGAATGACATCAATGGATCTAGTGCGTTACCAGCAGTTTATTAATTTTCCCCACGGTCTTGTTCTGGTATGTGGCCCCACCGGTAGTGGAAAATCTACAACACTTTATTCTACGCTAAGATATTTATCTACCGAGGAAAAAAACATTACCACTGTGGAAGATCCTATTGAGATGGTTCACGAAGATTTCAACCAGATAGCAGTGCAACCAAGCGCAGACATAACATTTGCGAACATTTTGAGGAATATATTGCGGCAGGACCCTGATATAATCATGATCGGAGAGATGAGAGATCTGGAGACCGCCCAGAATGCAATTCAGGCAACTTTGACAGGGCACCTGGTGCTGTCCACCCTCCATACAAACGATGCCCCTTTGGCTGTTACCCGCCTGGTGGATATAGGTGTTCCCAGGTTTCTTATACATGCTACCTTGACCGGCGTTTTGTCTCAGCGCCTTTTGCGAAAGATATGCCCTTACTGTAGCGAGAGCTTTGAAATGAGCGCCGACAATCTTATGGCTATGGGTATTAAGACAGACAGGACAGGGATGATCAGGTTAAAAAGGGGTAATGGCTGTATAAAGTGCCGGGGAACTGGCTATTTGGGGAGGGTTGGCATTTTTGAGGTTTTATCCGTTACAGAGCAAATAAAAGATATTATTGCGCAGGGAGGAAGCGCCGATATGATCAGGCAGGCTGCCTGCAATGAGGGCATGGTCACGCTCAGGGAAAATGCTGTTAAAAAGATGCTCGATGGCGAGACGACATATCAAGAGGTAATCAGGGTTACGTGGGGACAAATCTGATTTATGCTTGATCAACTTATCATTACTGATTTTGCCATTATAGATTCTTTATCGGTCAGCTTTTCCGGGGGGTTGAATATCCTCTCCGGAGAGACCGGTGCGGGAAAATCAATTATTATTAATGCTGCTAATCTGATTTTAGGGGGGCGGGCATCTCCTGATCTTATACGAACCGGCGCTAATAAGGCAGTAGTTGAGGCGCTTTTTCACCTGCCTTTACAGTCTCCTCTTTCAAGTCTTTTAAGGGAAATGGACATACCTTTTAATGGTGAGCTGCTGATAAAACGGACTATATCCAAGCATGGAAAAAGTAAAGTATGGATCAATGGCGCTCTGGCTACGCTCCAGATGATCGCTAAACTTGGACCTCATCTGATAAGTGTCTCCGGGCAGAATGAGCACCAGATACTGCTCAAGCCTGATAGTCACCTCTTTATTCTGGATGATTTTGGTGGCCTGACGAAAGACAGGATTGCGCTCAATGAGCTTTACCATGATTATTACTCTCTCAGGGAAAAAACAGAAAGCCTGAAAGCCCATTTAAAACAGGAAACCGAAAGGCGAGAGCTTACCCAATTTCAGATAAAGGAGATCGAAGAGGCACAACTTGTTCCAGGTGAGGACATCGAGCTTGAGGCTGAAAAGAGCCGACTTATACATGTTGAGAGGTTAATTGATATAGCTTTTCATAGCTATCAGGCCCTTTATGAAAAAGATGAATCTGTGTTATCTATCTTGAGCGTGCTCACCAAAGATATGGATAAGGGCGTTACTATTGACCATCGTCTGGAACATTTTAAGAAGCAATTGGAGTCTGCCCAGGCTCAGCTGGAGGATGTGGCTTTAGAGTTGCGGGATTTTTATTCTCATCTAAAGCTTGATCCAAAAAGGCTGGAAGAGGTTGAAGAGAGATTGCAGCTTATCAGGCGATTAAAAAAGAAATACGGCTCTTCCATTGAAAGTATATTATCTTTGAAAGAGGAGCTTAGCCAAAAGGAGTATCAATTAACGCAAAAAAGGGAGGATCTAAGGAGGCTTGAGACCCAGAATGAGGAGAAGGGGGAATATTTATTGAAACAGGCCGCCAGACTTTCTTTAAAAAGACATGAGATAGCAAAAAAATTTGAAAAAAAGGTTGAAGAGGAGTTGCATTTATTAGATATGGCTGGAACGAGATTTCAAATAAAATTTATCTCCAACAAATCAGGTGGCGATAAGATTTCAACAGATTTGATTGATTCTACCCTTACCGCTGACGGAATGGATACCGTGGAGTTCATGATATCGCCAAATGTGGGTGAAGATTTAAGACCATTAACAAAGATCGCCTCAGGAGGGGAACTATCCAGGATTATGCTTGCGCTAAAGACTATTCTGGCTCGATCTGGCTTGGTAGAAACCCTTGTCTTTGATGAGATTGATGCTGGTATTGGAGGCGCCACGGCTGCGGTTGTTGGTGAAAAGTTACGATCACTTGCCAATTACCATCAGATCTTAGGAATTACTCATCTCCCTCAGATAGCCTCCTGCGGAGAGAAGCATTTCCTGGTAGAAAAAAAGGTGAGTAAAGGCAGAACCCGATCCCTTATTACCCTGTTAGACAGGGAAGGTCGTATCAATGAGATTGCCAGACTTCTTGGAGGCAGAACTATATCCGAAAAGACCCTTGCACATGCCAGAGAAATGCTTTCTGCCTGATCTTTTTGTTACATTGCTGCTATCCTTAAGGAAAATGGTCCCCTTTTATATTTCAATAATAAAGGCGTTGCTATAGTCCTTCTCTGGCAGCCAGTTCACGTCCTTTGTCGACTAACTCTTTTACAGTGGCAATAAATCCCTCAGCCGCTTTAAGGCTCGGCAGAGGGGCTTCCTCTTTGTTTTCAGAAGTTGGATTGGTAAGACTGCGAATTCGTTCTACGTTCCCAGCCATGTCGGCGGATAGGTGACCTGGAGTCACCAACTCCGCCTCTACCAAACGAGGCGATGGCAATTTGTCATTCGGAGAGTGATCTTTAAAT
>QMLT01000019.1 GCA_003646875.1 Deltaproteobacteria bacterium | reverse complement strand
CCTTTTGTCTCTTGTTAGTGTCATGGCAGTGTCTCCTTTTATTACAGGATAGTATATAGACATGCAGAATGGATATGTTTATTTTGTATAGCACCAAAAAGAAGATGTTGTCAATTTGGAAAAGGCCGACAGATCTAATAAAGATAAATTCGTAAAAAGTCAAATCTGACGAATATGTCATTTCGACCACAGGGAGAAATCTTGTCTTTTCAGCATGTTACGGTTTACAGATTACTCGTTTCATTCGAAATGACAAGCTGAGGAGACTTTTTACGAGACCATCAATAAAGGGTTGACATAATTTTTGCTGATAGGTTTAATGTCTGTAAGAGGATTAAGTTTAAAAAGGAGATTAGGATTGATCCATACCGCTACATGGAAAGACGTAAAAAATGGCCTGGTTACTGACATATACTTTGAGAGAACCAGGAAGATCTTGAAGGCCAAAGGGATAGATGTATCTGTTCGGGCCGAGCTCGTGGCCAAGGGTCTTCCATCAAACTGGCCCTGGGCAGTTCTTGCAGGAGTTGAGGAATGCGCTGAGGTATTAAAAGATCTTCCAGTTGATGTGAGGATGATGAAAGAAGGGACCATATTTGGCGCTAATCAACCAGTAATGGAGATCAGCGGAAAGTATCTTGACTTTGGCCAATATGAGACAACACTCCTTGGCCTTATATGTCAGGCTTCTGGAATAGCTACAATGGCTGCCAGATGTAAAAAGGCAGCAGGCACCAAGGAAGTAATAAGTTTTGGCGCTCGCAGAATGCACCCCACAATAGCTCCCTTGATAGAGAGAAATGCATATATAGGGGGCTGCGACGGTGTATCCGCTGGTCTTGGGGCAAAACTCATTGGAAAAGAGCCGGTAGGGACAATGCCCCATGCGCTCATTCTAATTATGGGTGACACGGTAAAGGCCACAAAGGCATTTGATGAGGTAATTGAACCAAAGGTGAGGAGAGTAAGCCTGATAGACACCTTTAATGACGAAAAGATAGAGGCCCTTAATGTTGCAAGGGAATTAGGTGATAAACTTAATGCTGTCCGGCTTGATACACCACAAAGCAGAAGAGGTGATTTCCTGGAGATTATGAAAGAGGTTAGATGGGAGCTTGATCTCAGGGGATATAGAGATGTAAAGATTTTTTTAAGTGGTGGTATTAACGAAAAAGGTATCGAAAGCTATAATATAGTAGCAGATGCCTATGGTATTGGCACTGCAATAAGCAATGCGCCGGTAGTGGACTTTTCTATGGATATAATAGAGATAGATGGTCATCCTGTAGCCAAACGGGGAAAGATGTCAGGCAGTAAGAGCGTCTTACGATGCAAAGAGTGTTTTAACACAAGGGTTTGCCCTGTGAAAGAAAGACCAGGAAGGTGTTCATGTGGAGGTGTTGAGGAAGAGATTTTAATTCCATTTACCTCTAAAGGACATTTATTAGAGGCCCTACCGAAAGCTTCCCGAATCAGGGACTATGTTTTAGAACAGTTGAGCAAGATGGAATTATAAATTTGGAATGAGTATTAGGTCACACAAATGAAAAAATGATTTATATTCCCCCATCAAAAGGGAAGATTACATTGTAAAAAACATAGTAGATAAGGTTCACGTTTAGACGTTTTATAAGGAGTTTCCTAGTTTTCTCATCAATTTCAGCGTGCCGATCATTAAAGCAGTATTACGAAAATTATGCTATAATCTTGGTGACTTCGTGGCTTAGTGGCTGAATAGGAACAATTAAACAAAGAAACTTAGTGGCAACAAACAATAAAAGAAGGGTAGATAATCTAAGCCGTTTAATGAGGTACATATTGGAAACCAGGCCTGATGAATTTGGCCTTGTCCCGGATAAAGAGGGTTACATAGGTTTGAAAGAGCTTCTGAAGGCTATTAATGAAGAACCTAATATGGCCTATGTGAGAGAATCCCACATTAGAGAGGTTTTATTATATAATAGAGACGGCTCTTTTGAGATTACCGAGAAAAAGATAAGGTCTATCAAGAGAAACTTTGCCCTAATAGACAAGGATCAAGATCGCGTTCATCCTCCAAAGACTCTATATAAGGGAATCAAACGAAAGACATACCCCTTTATTCTTAAATCCGGGCTGTTGCCAGGATCGAACGGACATGTGGTGATGACAAAAGACAAAGATCTTGCCATACGTACGGCACAGCGGTTAGATCAAAAACCAATTATCCTGGAAATAAAGGCAGGAGTAGCCGCTGAAAATGGGATATCTTTTTTCCTTTTTGGTGATTCTGTCTACCTCTCGGATAAAATTCCAGCCCAGTTTATTAGTGGCCCGCCATTGCCAAAAGAGCTGCCCGCCAAAAAAGAGACTGTGGATAAAGAAAGGGAAATCATTTCAGGGTCATTTATTTTGCAGGCAGAAAGGGATCCTGATCTTAAGCGGCGAAAAAACGTAAAAAAAAGGATTGAGCGGAAGAAAGGGACGAAAAAAGGCAGAAAAAGGGCAGAAATTAGAATAAGCAGGCCGCATTCATTTTTTTAAGAAGGCATCGCTTAGCAAAGAAAGAGATGGAGGCAATTATGGATCCAGTGGATATGTTATCTACAGTTAATCTGGGTGTTCCCCTTTATATGGTTATCTCTTTTGTTGCGGTAATCTCTCTATGTCTCCTATTCAGTCGGATACAGTTAGGTCTTGCCGTGTCATATCTTTTTGTCTTTTATATTGGATACTTTTACAATAAATCATTATTACTTAAAACTATTGAAGGCTCTATCACAGGAACAGTGATATATGTATGCCTGGGCCTTATTATTATTATTTTGGCCATTATTTCTTTCATTTCCCCCAATAAGTAACGCGCCCATTAGAATTCTACATGATATATTCTAACGGGACCAGCAAATTTCACCTCTAAACCTTTTATTGCCAGGGATTAAGGATTATTTATGGCTGAGGGAAAGATAATTGAATACATTGACCAGAGAAAAATTGTGCTCTCTGTGTGTGTGAAAGATAGGGGAAACAAGCTACAGCTTTTAACTATCTCTAATCATGAGGTGAGTATTTCTCCGAAGAGGGCGCTTCTCATTTCATCTGCCACCTTAAATACTTCAATGTCAAGAGGAGAAATACTAAACAAGTTAAAAGTAATTGAAAAAATACGAACCGATTATATGGCACAAGCATCTGTTCAGGACCTCTGGGAACTCACTCATGAGGAAAATAGGGCTTTCACCTATAAATATCTTGCGCAGCTTTGCTTTGGCAGAGATATCACTGATGATCACATATCTGCTCTGGTTAGAGCCCTATTTGCAGATGGCGCCTATTTTAAGATAAAAGATGGCTCTTTTATCCCCAACAGTCCAGAGAAAGTCGAACAAATAATAAAGGCAAGAGAAGCTGCTGAATTAAGAGATCGGGAGTTAGCAGAAGGAGCAAATTTTCTTAGGGAAATAATAAACAGCAGACATCCTGAGGAATTCCCCTTAAAAGATAAGATTATTGAGCTACTCATTCAGCTTGCACTTTACGGAAAAGATGCCCCAGATTATAAGCTCGGCAAGGAAATGTTTTCCCAGGCCGGAATAAAGGATATTAATAAGGCACGCCACCTGTTAGTAAAGCTGAATATATGGCATGAAGACGAGAATCTTGATCTTCATAGGCTTAAAATAAGGACAGATTTCAGTGAACCCGTCTTTAAAGAAGCAGATATAGCAGCAAGAAAAGAAATAGACACCTCGGCCCGGGATGACTTGACAGATCTACCTATCTTTACCATTGACGGGCCATATACCAGGGACTTTGATGATGCATTGAGCTTGCAGCCTATCGAGAAAGGCTATAGGCTTGGCATTCATATTACCGATGTAACTCCATTTATCGAGGTTGATGGGTGCTTAGACAGGGAGGCCGCCAACAGGGCAAGCTCGATATACCTTCCGGTTACCCAAATTCCCATGTTTCCGCCAAGTCTTTCTAATAATGCATTAAGCCTGGTAAAAGGCTTTAAACGGTTTGCTATATCCCTTTTCGTAAATTTTGATAGGGATTTAAACCTGAAAAATTTTCATTTTATGCCTACTATTGTAAGAGTAGAAAAACAGCTTACCTACGATCAGGTAAATGCAGTATATGCTGATGATTCAATTCTTTCCCCCCTCTACCGTCTAACTCAGGCCCTTAGGCAAAAGAGAGCTGCTAACGGCGCATTACTCATTCCACTGCCAGAGATCCATTTTGGATTTCAAAATAACTCTAAGTTACATGTTAGCCTCATAGAGCAGGATACACCCGCAAGGGTAATTGTTTCAGAATGTATGATACTGTACAACTGGTTAACAGCAAAGTTTGCCGCTGAAAAGGGACTGCCTGTCCTTTATAGAAGCCAGGAACCGCCTCAGGAAAGACTGCCAATTGATGAGTCTAAGTATATCTATTATGTATTTCAGCAAAGGCGAAAGCTTCGGCCTCTTTATATAGACACAATACCTCATCCACATAGCAGTCTTGGGGTTGATATATACACCAACGCAACCTCTCCACTAAGAAGATATATGGACGTGCTTGTCCAGAGACAAATCCATTCTGCCTTATTTCAGACAAGTCCTGAATATGAAGAATCGAGGCTTAAAGAGCTAAATATGGTGATACAGCAGGCGCTAAAAGATATTGATTTAATGAAGCGAAATCAGGTCCGTTATTGGATGCTTAAGTATCTTGCAGGATGCATAAATGATAGTTTTAAAGCGATTGTTTTCCAAAAACTTAAATATAAGTATTTAATAATACTAACTGATTTTCTTTTTGTTGCTGAACTTCCAAAAGCAACTGGCCTTGAATTGTCGCCAGGACAGGAGATAAAGGTAGTTGTTAAAAAATCGGATCCCTGGGATGACATACTAATCCTTGAACTTGCTGATTAAGCTAAAGATACCTGTTCCTTTATTCGATTTTAATATATATTTCTCCAAAAGGAAGTTTTTTCCTTATTAAATCAATCCTAAATGTATTTATATTCGGTCCGGCTATATCTCGTATCCTTTTTGCCCTGCCAGGTATGAGGGGATCACCATTAACCCTTATGCTGATTTCATTTTCTTCACTAATATTGCTCTTTATAGCCTCCACTGTTAAATAATCATTCAGAGAGGCATAAACACTCTCTCTATTTTTTACGGCATAAGTCTGATTGTTAATTTTTAGGATTAGGTACTCTAAAGACGGCTCGGTTATCCTTACTAACATCTTGCCTGAAACTTCCTTTCCCCGGGATACAACAATCTTGTACACCTTATTCTGCCCATAAAGAGAGTAACGGGCGAGAAGATTTCTGCTGGTATTGATAAGATATTCTCTGTCCTCACCGGTATTATTTTTCCAATTCCCAACAAATCCCTTGAAGTTTACACACACATCCTTTTGACCTGCTAAACTTTCAGGAAGGATGTTTATTATCTTTAAAAGGTCTCCTCTAACAACATCAAGGGTTTCATTATTTTTAAGAAGGTATTTTTTCCCGTTTACCTTAATAATAAAATGGGAGACCTTCTCCCTGTCAAAAGCTCTTAGGCCAACCTTCTTATCCCTGCTCACCCTTATTGCTATCTGTGCAAATACCTTGTTGTCTTTCCTGATCATCAGGCTGGTATTCTTGTAAATTGAGAAATTCTTCCGAAAATCATTCAGGCTGCCATAGCCAAGGATATCCACACTCAACCCTCTCTCATAATTTGCCTCTACATGAGCGACGTTGATTGTATCGCCGGCCATGATATTTAATGCCTGTTTGTTTTTTATTACTATGGGAACCTGATCATTAATAGAGACAATCAAATATTTCAACTCCGGTGGCTCCAAAAATAAACCAGGCTGCTCCGGGATAATTTCAAAAAGCTTCATAAATGCATTTATAGCCAGATTGTGGTATCTGATCTTAAGATCAATAGATGGCAGAAATTTAGATGTCTCAATCCCGAATGCAGGAATATGATGCTTGGTCAAGGCATAATAAGTGGCTGATTTTAACTGTTCCCTGTGTATGCTATCTGGCTCATCCGTTCGGGTGTTATTAAAGTGGAACTTATGGAGATTATTTGTGATCTCCTGATTGATCTCCTTTATTACACTTCTGGCCATTTCACCTAATTTTAGCGCCTTATTCTGGCCAGATATCTTATACTCTTCACAATCTGCGATTATAGACTGCCCGAATGCCCTCGGGTTGCGCCACTTGCTTATATACTTGGGATAATAGTAGCCAGAGCCATCGTGGAGGTTAAGGAGATAGTCACTCTCAGCAATTAGCTCCTTGAGTATTGATACAATTTTGTCATCCATGCTCATCTTCTCAGGCTTATTGGCGAATTTTCTATTCATATCCCCATGAGGGCCCCGGTGATTCAAAAGGATGGAGTAAAAATTGGCCCTTGGAACCACAATTAGATTGCCTTTAGCTAGACTCATATCTGCATAGAGATCAGCTGAGAGAAACCCTCCGGGTTCATTACCTTGAATCCCTCCGATCAACATCAAGGTTTTTCCGGGTTTCTTACCGTAAATCTTATATATATTTAATTCATAGGGCGTATTTGGGAAATAAACAAGATTTTCTCTTCTACCATGAGTAGTCCCCGGGTAAATCAAAAGAAAAGACTGGATAATAATCACAAAGAAGAAATTGAGTCTAATAGTAGAACTCAGATGGCCAAAATACATCCTATACCTCAAGCACCTTCTTTAAGATCAACTCACCACTCCTATCATATACCAGTATTTTTAAGATGAGTGGTTTATCGGTTGATCTGGTTAGTTGATATTTGTTTCTGATCGATTTGAATCTCTGTATTAAAAAACGCTGCCCTTTCGTGTAGTCTACCGGGAGACCATGTTTGAGCTGTGAGCTGGGATAAGACCAAACTCCAGACGAATCTGAATCTTTGATACTGGCAAGGAAAAAGATATATCCACCTATAGGTTTCTCATTTAACTGTCTGTTTACAATCCTGAAATTAATACTAATTGTCGATCTATCTCTTTTTACCTTTAGTTCATCTATATCCACAATCTTTGGCAAAGAGGTTTCCGTATGGTCAACTGTGGGCATTGGCTCTGGACTTTTGTCTTTCTCCTCCCCAATAACATAGTCATTCAAAAAGGCAATTTTCTGTTTAGATCTCTCAAGGCTTTTAGTTATCTTTATGAGCTCTCTGCTGAGTTCGGCTATTTTATCTGCCTGCATTTTATCTGTTTTATAAATATAAAAGTATGCAAGGTATTTGTTTGTAAAAAAAATGGCAGCCACAATACAGATGAGGAAAAACAGTGAGGCAAAGAATATAAGCCGGGAAGATATTTCAAGTGTCCTAACCTTACCTGCCTTCTTAAAGATCATGATTGTTAGACGCTCTTTATGCTTAGAGGGCCTTCTTATCTCTTCTTCCCTCTCCCTATCGGGGTCCATATTTCTCTCTTTATTTTCCATTTCCCATCTCCCTTAATTAGATGAATCGTTTTTTTCCCTCTGTCATGGTATTGATCGGAGCTGTACTCTTGGTCGAAATATACTATTGCCCTTTCAGGTGATAGTAGCTTTATCTTCAGATTGCGAATTTTAACCCTGATTTGAGTATATCTTTTATTGACTTCGAACTTGTGCCTTTTCCAACCATTATAGTCGAGGCCGAGAGAAGAAAAATCTTTTGAATAGTTGTCCATGTACCTTTGAAGATCCTTCTCCTGCCAAGCCTTATGCCAGTCAGATATAAGACCTTTGATAACTGAAATCTCTTCCTCTCTTCGTAGCCTTGAAGGCGCTTCCTTAACCAGTTCCTTTTTCTTCCTGAAGAATTCATCTGTTATCTTCCATTCAGCGCCCTTTTTCTGCAGATAAAGTCTTTTCTCCCCAACACTAAAAAATCCATTGCTTCTATAGATCTGATCAAACTTGGCCAAGACCACTCCATTTTCCTTTAATAACTGGAGATTATCTATTTTTATATCTATATTGTCATATTTTTCACTTAAACGACTCTTATAGGCTCGCCATTGGCGCCAGTTTTTCCCTTTCGCCGTGAACCCTTTCCAGTAAAAGTTCATATACAGACCAATGCGACCCTGGGCCCAGGCCTTTAACCAGTCCATAACAAATCCCCTGAATTCTGCCCTCTCTTGCTGGTGCCTTTTCTTTTCAATGAAGTTGATCTTCTGGGTGATTATGATCGGCGTGTGTTTCTTGCCTATGTACTTAGATAGCTCAATTATATCCTCATTGCTAAAAACAATACAACCATTGCTATTCCGTGGTTTAAGTCTCTCAATGGTTCCATGAATCCATATCCCATATCCTTTTCTCCCCAATTTGCGGTCCAGTGGATTGGGATAGTCAACTGAAAAGGCTCGAGCTCCATAAATAGGGGACAGGTCTTTCTCTTTAAATGAATTATTAACAAAATATACACCCTCGGGTGTCTTTTTATCATTAATGTCAGACTTAGGCCCGTTATTCTCCCCGGTAGAACAAAGATACACCTTTAATGGATGGGCTATATTACTGGCCTGGTAAAGGTATGCCATTTGAGTAGATTTTTCTACCAGCAGTATGTATCCAGGATTTTGAAGGGGGAAGGAAAGTATACAATCTGGCATAAGGCCTTCCACTTTTCCACTTAAATCTTCTGGCCTTGTTACAGCAGCCCCGGTTATTTGAGGATAGATAACTAAAAGCAAAAAGAGTTTGATACTCAAATAAGTAAATTTTATTAAGAGATTTCTATTCAATCTTCAAATTCCATTTAAGTATATTAGACCTCGGGACAATCGTAAGGATTAATTCTGCTGATTTAGAAAGCTGAGATTGCTCTTTCTTATCAAAAGGAACAAATCTGTTATTGAAATACCCTGGCAAAGATCTGCTCCACATATTTTAGATGATATTTGAGGGAAAATATCTCGCTTACCTCTCGCTTATCAAGATAGTTTTGAATATCTTGATCCCCTAAAATAAGACCTTTAAAGTCTTCTCCAGTACTCCATGCTCGAAGAGAGTTTTTCTGCGTTATTGAATAGGCATGTTGACGGGAACAACCCTTTTTTACCAGGGCCAGGAGAATTTGCTGAGAAAAGATGAGTCCCTGTAGTTTTTCAAGATTCCTGACCATGGCATTCTTGTTAACCACTAAGTTTCTCATTATTCCTGTCAACCGATTGAGCATGTAATCTATTAGAATGGTGCTGTCTGGCGCAATCACTCTTTCCACAGAGGAATGACTAATATCCCGTTCATGCCAGAGGGCCATGTTTTCCATAGCAGCAATGCAATTGGATCTAACAAGCCGAGCCAATCCTGAGAGATTTTCAGAGCCAATTGGGTTCTTTTTATGGGGCATAGCTGATGAGCCCTTTTGTCCTGATGTGAAGGCCTCTTCCACCTCACCGACCTCTGTTCTCTGTAAATGCCTGATCTCTACTGCAATCTTTTCAATGGAACCTCCCAGGATCGCCAGTGCAGTAAAATACTGTGCATGTCTATCTCTTTGAATAATCTGTGTTGATATCTCCGCAGGTTTTAGGTCAAGATGCTCGCAAACATATTTTTCTATTTCTGGGGAAATATTGGCAAAGGTTCCCACAGCCCCGGATATCTTTCCATAGCTTATCACATCCAGAGCCTGTTTGAGTCGCCTGAGGTTTCTTTGCATCTCGCTATACCAAACAGCCAGCTTGAGGCCAAAGGTTATGGGTTCTGCATGGATTCCATGGGATCGACCGATCATTTGTGTGTTCTTATGTTCAAAGGCCTTTTCCTTTAAAACATCCATAAGTTTGCGAACACCACCTATAATAATCAGCATAGCCTCTTTGAGCTGAAGCGCAAAGGCAGTATCCAGGATATCAGATGATGTAAGTCCCATATGAATAAATCGTGCGTCAGGTCCAACAGACTCCTCAACATTCGTTAAAAAGGCAATCACATCATGCTTTACCGTTTCCTCAATCGCCTGTATCCTGTCAACAGAGAAACTCGCTTTTTGCTTAATCGTTTCAACTGCCTCTTGCGGGATCATCTCCTGTTTGGCCATGGCCTCGCATACAAGGATCTCTATTTGAAGCCATTTGTCAAAGCGATTCTGGGGCTCCCATATCTTTGCCATCCCGGCGCGTGAGTATCGTTCAATCATAGAGTCACCTAAAAATATATTTACTGTTTATTTTCCTATAAGCGAATTTTCTGATAAAATCAAGGTAAACAGAGGATAAAAGGTGTTGCAGCAGTGATAATTTGTTGCTGAATAGTAATGAAGGATTTATTCTAAAATGTTGGACGAGACTATATAACCAGGTCAATAAAATAAGGAGAGGAGAATGATAAAAAAAATATCTATCTTTTTAGGAATCCTGTTTTTTCTACTATTTGGATCTTCGATTATTTTGGGCTCTGACGAGCTTACCTTGGAGGAAAGCATTAAGATAGCCTTAGATCAGAGTTTATCTATCTACTCAGCAAAAGAAGAGATAAAGGCAAAAGAATTTGAAGAACTCTCTGCAAAGGCGGATTTTTTGCCAAAATTAAGCTCCAGCTACACGTATACGCGCCTTGATAATGGTACTGTTAATGACGCCAAATATACAACGTATCCTTACAACCCTCTAACCGGCTCTCATTTTCCAAGATCGGTTTCCCCATTAGACACTAATACCTATCAATTTAATATAACCGTCACTCAACCCCTGTTTACAGGATGGAGGCTTACCATATTGCGGGAGATAGCCTCATTGGGGGTAGATACAGCTAAGATCCAAAAAGAGGCTGCTATTCAGGATTTGGTATTGAATGTCAAAGAGGCCTATTTTGGGATTTTGAAGGCAGAGAAGCTCGAAAATGTAGCCAAACAGGCGGTAGAGCAACTGAAGGCCAATTTGGTGGTATCCCAGGCCTTTTATGATGAAGGGATTATAGCCAAAAATGATCTCCTGCAAACCGAGGTCCAGATGGCCCAGGCGCGCCAGAATTTGATCAAGGCAAAGAATGGGGTAGAAATTACGAAGTCTCTGTTTAACAAGTTGCTCAGAAGGGGGCTTAACCAAAGGGTAAAAATTAAAGATATACTTGATTATTATCCCATAAGCTTACTTCTTGATCAATGCATCGAAAAGGCGGGGCAAAACAGGCCAGAGATAAAAGAGGTATCTCTAAATGTTATGTCTGCTGAAAAAGCCATAGATTTGGCTAAAAGCAGCTATTACCCATCAGTGACGTTAGTTGGCAATTATCAAAGAGAGGCCGATGATATCCTATTAGGTTCCGGTCCGGGTGAAGATCCTGATAACTGGACAATAACGTTAAAAGGAGAATGGACCTTTTGGGAATGGAGAAAGAAGAGGCATGATGTAGCTGCCGCCAGGGCTAAACTGGCAAAAGCCAACTACATCTTAAATGAGATTAAGGATAATATTCAGCTCGAAGTAAAGGAAGCGTATTTATCGTTGAGGGAGGCAGAGAAAAATATCCAGGTAGCAAAAAAAGCTGTGGTTCAGGCAGAAGAAAATTTCAGAATGAATGAAGAAAGATACAAACAACAGGTTGCCACCTCCACCGATGTCCTGGATGCTCTGACCCTTCTCACTCAGGCAAGGACAAACTATTTTAATGCCCTAAGTGAGCACAATATTGCCTGGGCAAGGCTTGAAAGGGCTATGGGGATAGGATATGATGCAGAGACTAAATAGTTATTTCCCTAATTGATCTTCTCCACACTCAAATCTTCAATTTCTACAGCTAAGGATCTTTGAAGTAGCTCTATTGATATGACCACCTTGTCAGCTTTACCCTTATGTTTAATATAAAATCCAGTCAGTCCTTTTAAAGGCCCCTCCATAATCATAACCCTGTCACCTTCTTTCATATAGGCCTGGTTCCTCACGGTCCTGTCAGTGCCGTGTAATGTCTTAAGTGACGCTATCTCTTCATCTTTTACTGAAACAGGCTTTCCCTGGATACCAAGTATCCTCACAACTCCATAAGTCTTAATTATATCCCAGTATTGATTTGGATTTAGATCTGAATGCACAAACACATAGCCCGGCAAAAGAGGGACCAATATTCTTTTTCTCCGATCTTTTCTCCTGCTCATGACCTGCATTTTAGGGAGAAAGGCCTCAATTAATTTTTTCTTCAGTCCGTTAAGGACAACGTCTTCATGCCGGCTCCTTGAATGAATAGCATACCATTTTTGTTGATTTTCTTTCATTTGATACGTATCGGTCATTTGTCATCTATCAAGTGTATTTTTTCATATACATTAAGTATAGGTTAAGCCACCAAGTCCCAAAGGCACGAAGAAATGACTATGACTCTTATTAAAAATAATGTTTAACGAACCTTCATGACCTGCGGCCACAAGGCCGAATGAAAGGACCTTTTGTTTTGTGACTCTTTAAATTAAGGATTCAGGATGTCTTTTTATCTAGTTTCCAGTTTCAAGTTTCTTTCCTATAAATTATACTAATCTTGGTGCCCGCCCTGCCTGCCCTGGCGCGACTTCCTCGGCAAATATCGCAATGTCTATATTACTATCACCTAATTAAATGCCCAAATCTACTCCAGTGGGGCCATGACCAATAAATAATAATAGCCTTCCCTTTGAGCTTATTTATAGAAACAAAGTGCCAGTATCTGCTATCAAGGCTATTATCACGATTATCTCCCATAACAAAAATGGAATTTTTAGGTACAATTACTGGCCCATAATTTTCATGTTTAATATATTCATCTAATATATAATGGTTGGATTTATCTAACAATTCTAAATATTTATCTGCCAGAGTAATATTTTCATCTTTATACTTTGCAATATATTCTATCTCAATTTTTTTATCATTCACATACAACACATCATCTTTTATCTCAATCTTGTCTCCTTCAATGCCTATAACCCTCTTTATAAAATCTTTCCTCTCATCTTTTGGCCATTTAAAAACTACTACATCCCCCCTCTTCGGTTTTTTAATCTGCATAATATAGCGATCAGTAAATGGTACCTTAATCCCATAAATAAATTTATTTACTAAGATATGATCTCCAATAAGAAGCGTTGGTTTCATAGATCCTGAAGGGATCTTAAAGGCTTGAATCACAAATGCCCTAATGAAGAGCGCCAGAAGAAGGGCTATTATGGCTGCCTCTAAATATTCCCTGAAAAGGCTTTTTTTCTTCTTTTCACTGGTCTGCTTTCTGTTGTCTGTTTTTTTATTCAAATTAAATACCTTTCTTATAATCTTTCACAGGTTAAATGCCTGCCTTATGGCAGGCATGGTGATACCTTCTTCAATCTCGAACGTTTACTCTTTCTATTCCTCATTTGCCTTAAGAATTTAATGTAAGAATTACTCCTTTGTAAAGTAATTTCTCAACAGAGGCGATTTCAAAAAATTATCTATTCAGCCACCAGGTGCACAAATTACAATTGCCAATTTTCAATTTTCAATTCTTTGTGTCTTGTATCGCAAGATACCTGGTTAATTGGTAACTTCTCAATAAGTTGGGACAGCAGCATTAAAAATGCTGCATTTAAGGAGCATGGGTATGTCTTTTTTTGTCTAATGCCCTATACTAATGCACAGGAAGACCCCCATAAAT
>QMLT01000018.1 GCA_003646875.1 Deltaproteobacteria bacterium | reverse complement strand
ATATAATAAACCGGGATATTTCCATACTTGCCTGCGGCTCTTCCTTCGAAGGCCTCATCCCATGAAACCCCTGAAATGGATGTAATAATGTCAACACGTACTGGGAGGACACCAAGTTGCACAACCTTATTCTGATACATAAAATCAGTTCTTTTCAAACCTACGGAACCAAATCCGAATTCTTCCAGGGCATTCAGTATTCGCTGTGCATTCACTTTGTCAGGTTTGATGAGAATGTCTATATCGCCCGTGTATCGCGGCGCGCCATGAAAGGCGAGTGCGTAACCACCCACAATCACATATTCGACTTTATGAGCGTTGAAAAACTTTAGCAACTCTTTGAAGTCTTGCTGTACTTCCATGACTTTGCCTTCTTAAATATTCGACAGCATAAATTCGCTCTTCAGGAGATTTACTCAGCCAAAATCTTAGATCATCTTCAATCGAATCATTTTTCTTTAAATCCTTTATTGTTACGGTCTTTTGAATCATTTTTGAATTTCTTGGTTCAAAATATTATTTCAGCTAAAGGGTAAGCATGAGCCTCCAGTAAGCCCATTGGGATTACTGGTCGCACGCAATCTGCCTGTTTGCTTCGATGGGTCAGGCGAGGGGGTTCCTCCATTTCAGTTTGGGGAAACGAGCGAAATCAGAATCGGTAGATGCCAACTCGCAGCCATGTTCAATAGCAAGAGCTGCCAAATGTGCGTCTGTCACCAGATTGGCGACAGCCTGACCACCAGTGAGCACCTGCTTGAAAACAGTCCAGTGTCGCTCGGTCGGCCGAACGACTCTCGTACAGGGCTGATCCAACCAACTCTGTACGCGAGTAAGCGCTTGTTCAAGAGAGAGTGGGCGCTCAAAGACCCTCGGATTAGTCCCTATACGAATAAATGCGGACAGAACCGTCCAGCACAGACAGACAACTCCGCTTCCGGATAGCTGGCCATCCCACCATGCACGCGCTTGCTGATGATGGAACTGAAGAGAGTCTTCTGCGTACAATAGAATATTGGCATCGACGAGAATCAACGGGAATCCTCGCCTTCAATCTGGGCGAGCAGTCCCTGGATATTATCTAGATTGCGGCCGTGTCGGAGGCCCATTTTGTGAGGTTTCGTTTTGTAGGGACGCTGCTTCGCTGGTTGTTCCACCTGGTCCAGACCGGCACGAAGAGCTTCGTTGACAATCGTCTTAAATGGTGTGCTCAATTTGGCCGCAAGGGCCCGTGCCCGGTCCATCACATCATCATCTATTGATAGTGTCGTTCTCATATTGCCACCCTAACATCTTTTGAAATGATGTCAAGACATCATTTGATGTTTTAAGGCAAACATAGGTATTATAAGTTCTAAAAGTCGTATTATTTTTCGACTCTGCAATCCAATATTCTCATAATCAATAAGAAAATGAAATAGTTAGAAGCTTGATATAAAGTATTGTGCTTCAATAAATAAGGCGTTTTGTTCATTATGTCATAAGGTATAATACGGTACGCCTTTAACCAGGACACGCATCAAAAAAAGCTTTCAACTTTCACGATCAAATCATGATGAGATGTAAGCAGAAGGAGCTCGTCATTCCGATTTTTAGGCCTGAAACGCGAGATATGTCTTTTTCACCCTGGCCAGCTCTTCCACAAAATGCCAGCTTCCCCTTTCTACAAATGTTGCTGTGAGAGGAATCCCGATTTTAATATTTTCCGGATGGGCAACATCAACACCAAGGATCTGAGCGCTAATTCTTGGCCCTTCGTCCAGCTCAACAATACCGGAGCAATAAGGTTTATCTCTGTTATACCCTGCGTTTATCATTGGCATAGGTCCCACACCGATAACCGTGAATGCAACAAGTTTCCCTTTTCCATTAAGCTCTACCCATTCTAATGCATCACTTTTGCATGTAAGGCATATCGGTCGGGGAGGCAACCATATTGCCCTGCACTTCACACATTTGGATGCCATCAGTTTCTTGTCTTCAATAAATTTGTCATATGAGGCAATGGTAAATGGTATCTGTTTCATCTGTGCTATCTCCTTTCATAGATTTGGACAACTGCGGTAGTTCCGTGGGCCCCAATATTATGATTCAGAGCGAGATTAATATCCATATTTGTGACCTGTCGAGCGCCTGCTTCGCCTCTCATCTGCTGAAATATCTCTACCACCTGTGCAGCGCCGGTAGCGCCCACAGGATGTCCCTTGCACTTTAGTCCACCGGAAACATTAACGGGTTTTATGCCATCTCTGGCAGTCTTACCCTCCCCTGCTGCGGTCGCTGCCTCTTTGCCTTCCTTGAAAAAACCAAGGTCAGCAATCGCCATTATTTCGGCAATAGTAAAGCAATCGTGAACCTCAGCTATGTTTATATCCTGAGGGCGAACACCAGCCATTTCATAAGCCTGCTGTGCTGCGAGCTTTGCCGCCGGTATAGAGGTAAGGGTTTCCCTGTCATGTAGATTATGTCCGCTGGCCTGACCTGAGCCGATGATATAAAGAGGTTTGTCCGTAAAGTTTTTCGCTATCTCATCGGCCACCAAAAGGATACAGGCCGCTCCATCTGTAACCGGGCAACAATCAAACAATGTATTAGGCCATGCAATGACTGGATTATATCGTGGATCATGAAGAAATTCCATTTCATCAGCCCAGTTTGGAATGGGTTTCCCCTTTTCTTTAGCTTGAGCCTTACGCATATCCATAACATCTTTAATAGTCTTGGGAAAATGTGCCTTTGGATTCAGCGCCCCATTGTTATGATTCTTTATCGCTACCCGCAATAAGTCGTCATGGGTGGTTCCATATCTTTCCATATGCGCGGTTGCCATAGAGGCATAAAGGCCGGGGAAGGTAAATCCGGCTGCGCTTTCGTAGGTTGTATCCGAACCACAGGCAAGGGCCATGGTAGTCCAATTGGTTGGCAAGATGCTCATCTTTTCTGTGCCGCCAACCAAAACCATGTCATACATGCCTGACGCTATCCCCATAATCCCCTCTCTTACTGCAACCGAACTGCTTGCACATGCATCCTCAACCTTGAGCGCCGGGCGAGGGGTCAGACCAGTTACATCAGCACACAAGGCCCCCATCACTGATTGTGACTCCCACATCTCAGCTCCACAATTTCCAACATATAAGGCCTCGATATCCTGAGGATCAAAACCTCTATCCACAGAGCTCACCATGTCAAGGAAGGCCTCTGCAAATAATTCGCGGTTCGTCACATCGGGCCGGATACCAAAGGCGGACATCCCAGCGCCAACCATAGCGACACCTCTTCCAAGTTTCCTTTTTCTTTGAGTCATTATTCTTCCTCCAAAAATAAATTAGCGGTTATTTAGCAATTGCTCACAAAATTCAACCTACCCTGATGTGTTTTCTGACCCACTGAGGGACAGATCGAAGTTTATAATAATAGGCCATGGTATAGAAACAAGTAGAGGAGCAAAATGGTATACACCTCTTCTTAACAGCCTGGAGTTCACCTTCATCAAATTTGGGCGCCCAGATCCTGCCCCAATCATGATCATAGCTGATCAGATCAAAACACGGTGAAAGGCTTCCATCAGGCCTTATAAGGGCGCCATTATGGCCTGCCCTGCAATCCCATGGCCTCATTTCGCCCTTCATCCTTTCTTTAAATACCTGTAGATGCTCTATCGAGTTGACCATTGGCCAGCCACGGCGGTGTTTATCAATAAGCCAGTCTAATAGTTCGCTAACTTCATCATGTTGATCAGGTGTTATGGTAAGCATATCATCATGATGTTTATAGTGGTTTATATCTACAAAGCTCTGGGGTGGTTCATTTAGGTGATAATCAGAGCCTATCTTGTTTTGATGCGCAATCTCAGTGAGAAGCTTAACATCTTTGATATTATTTCTGCAGATATTTATGTTAAAAAAAGGAAGATAGCCCCACTTTTTCTGCCGTTCAACAAGATATCTGAATTGTGGTTCTATATTAAGCAGAGCCTTGGGCAGCCCTTTACGGGGGGCTACACAGTCCACAGCCAGGTTTATTGCCGCTACCCCTGCCCTGCCAACCTCATCTATAAATGCCTTATCCATAAGATAGCCATTTGTAGGTAGATACATAAAGAAGCCATTTTCTGCCCCATATCTAATAACCTCTAAGATAAAGTCTTTTCTCATTAGTGGCTCTCCGCCCATTATTGGAATAACCCTGCAACCGATAGACTTAAGCCAGTCTATTGAACTCTTTGCAGTTTCAATGTCCATCCCTGGCAGGTCATTGTTATACTGGAAGCAATAGTGGCAATCTATATTACATCGCCACTCGGTAAAAAGATAACATAACACTGGCCTGAACTGATTTGGATGAATACGTGAATTAAGGTAAGGGACTACCCACCTCCTTGTTGCCTTGACCCCATTTAGAGCCTTATAGTAAGTAGTTTGTAACACGATTTTCCTCCTTTCATAGTGAGTTTATGCTCAAGGCTGCGTCACCCGCATTGAATTATACTAATCCCCATAAATAAGATGCATCTGAAAATTTGTAGATTATATTATCTCTATCAAGATGAAAGTAAAGAAAAATATATCGCCCAAGAGGCGAGACTTGTTTTATGTGAATCAGGGAAAGCTTAAGGAAATAATCAAATACATGTTGATTTTGTGATACCGCTTGCTTTATATTAACCAGTTATGTTTTGCATTCTGAGCAATTATGCTCTTTCTCTAAAATCCAAATATGAAAAGCCCTAATAAAACACTCTACATTGTAGATGGAAGTTCATATATCCATAGAGCCTATCATGCAATTAGACACCTCTCTAATTCTAAAGGTCTGCCCACCAACGCCATATTAGGCTTTACAAAGATGCTTATGAAACTGCTTGATGATAAATCGCCTGATTATGTTGCCGTCGCATTTGATGTGAAAGGGCCAACCTTCAGGCATAAAATATTTCAAGATTATAAGGCTAACAGACCACCTATGCCAGAAGACCTGGCTGTACAGATCCCATACATTAAAGAGGTGGTCGCTTGCCTCAGTGTTAAAATCTTGGAAAAGGAAGGATACGAGGCAGATGACATCATTGGAACCGTTGCCTTACTAGCCAGCAATGATGGGTTCAATGTTGTCATTGTGAGCGGCGATAAGGATTTCAGGCAAACTGTGTCAGGGAATACAGTTATGTGGGACTCAATGAGTGAAAAACTGACAGATTACGCTGCGATAAAGCGGGATTATGGGATTGAACCTGAACAGATAATTGAAGTAATGGCCCTGTCAGGAGATTCAGCAGATAATATCCCAGGCATTCCCGGTGTTGGTGAAAAAACCGGCCTCAGCCTTATCCAACAATTTCATTCAATAGAAAACCTTTTTCAAAATACCGATAAAATCACTAACGCATCGCTTAAGAAAAAGCTTGAGGAATTCAAGGAGCAAGCCTTCTTAAGCAAAAAACTGGTCACCATTACAAATTCTGTGCCCGTTGACGTAACCCTTGATGATCTCAGGCTCGGCAGGCCTAAAAAAGAGAAGCTTTTAGAAATATTCCGGGAACTGGAATTTAAATCACTTATAAATAAATTCTCCGAGCATGCAGAACTCAGTAAAAAGGATTATAGACTTATCCTCACCAAAGAAGAACTGGTATCTCTCATTGAAAATATAAGAAAGAAAGGAATGTTCTGCTTTGATACAGAGACTACCAGCACAAACCATCTTGAGGCAGAACTGATAGGCATATCGTTCTGTATTGAACCAGGAATTGCCCACTATTTACCTTTAGGCCATTCCTATATAGGTATTGGTCCACAGATAAGCCTAAACGAGGCCCTCGATCTCCTAAAAGACACCTTCTGCGATGAGCAAATAAAAAAGATAGGACAGAATATAAAATATGACGCTGAGGTCCTGGCTAGATACAATGTCACTGTGAGGGGATTATTTTTTGATACCATGATAGCCTCATATGTTATTGACCCAACACTACGTCAGCATAATCTGGACTATCTTGCTCAACACTATTTGAGCTACAAAATGGTGAGCTACGATGAGGTAACCGGCCATGATAAGCACAAGAGTTTTGCCTCCGTGGATATTATGAAGGCCAAGGAGTATTCCTGTGAGGATGCGGAGATCACTGTGCGATTAAAATCCATTTTGGAAGAAAGACTTAAATCTGATGATAACTATACACTTTTTCAAGACCTCGAGATGAATCTGGTGCCTGTATTAATAGATATGGAAAGGGCTGGAATAAAGATAGATGTGCCTTTTTTTACAGAAATGTCAGAAAGATTTGCAGATGAGCTTGCATCCATTGAACAGAGGATCTTTAGTCTCACCGGGGAAGAGTTCAATATCAACTCACCTCAACAGATAGGCTACATTCTCTTTGAAAAGTTGAACCTGCCAGGCAAAAAGAAGACAAAGAAAAAGACCGGGTATTCTACAGATGTTGAGGTTCTTACAGAGCTCGCACGCCAACATGAAATACCTTCTCTTCTTTTGCGTTTTCGGACCATCAGCAAGCTCAAATCTACCTATCTGGATGCCCTGGTGAGCCTGGTAAATCCCAGCACAAAAAGGGTGCACACCTCCTACAACCAGACAGTTACTGCAACAGGAAGGTTAAGCAGCAGCAATCCAAATCTTCAAAACATACCCATCAGAACTGAAGAAGGAAGACAGATAAGAAAGGGATTTATAGCAGAGGATAATCATCTTCTGCTATCTGCTGATTACTCACAGATTGAGTTACGGGTATTTGCCCATTATTCCGATGACCCGGTTCTTCTTAAAGCCTTTGAGAAGGGAGAAGACATACATTCCAGGACAGCGGCGGATGTATTTGGTCTGGACCCAAGACTGATCACAGAAGACATGCGCCGAATGGCAAAAACCATTAATTTTGGAATCATTTATGGTATGGGTCCTATTAAATTAGCCAGGGAACTCGGGATAAGCAAGAAGGTGGCGCAGGCCTATCTCGCTAATTATTACGAGCGGTATAAAGGGGTGAAAAATTTTAAAGAAAAGATACTATTGCAGGCACGGGTAAACCAGTACGTTAGCACTCTTTTCAAAAGAAGACGATACCTGCCTCATATAAACAGTGATAATGGACACCTCAAAAGTGAGGCAGAAAGAGCAGCAATTAATACACCAATTCAGGGGACCGCTGCCGACCTTATCAAGATGGCTATGATAAAAATTTCCGAAAGATTACACAAAGAACACCTGAAGACAAAGATGCTCCTGCAGGTCCATGATGAGTTGGTTTTTGAGGTTCCTCAAAAAGAGCTTGATATTGCAACTAATTTGGTAAAAGATGAAATGGAGGGTGTTTATCCCTTGAAAATTCCCCTTCGAGTAGATATAAACTGGGGAAAGAACTGGGAAGAGGCGCATTAAGTTTGATACTGGATATAGCAATCTGAGCACATCCCATATCATGTATTTTGCGCCAGCAACGGACAACAAACAACGGTGAACGGACAACTTAAGGGACTTAAAATGGAAAACTACTATATTGGAATCGATGCTGGCTCTGTAAGTGTAAATGCTGTTGCAATTAACAACAAGGGAGAATTAATCTATGAGTACCCTTACAAAAGACATTTTGGCGGAGTGGAGACAAGCGTATTTGAGGTCGCCAGCGAACTCTATAATCGCCTCGGCATTGAAAACATCAAGGCAATTGCCTTCACGGGAAATCACGGGAGGATCATAAGCGAGAAGCTTGACGGATTTTATGAGTTCGAATCCATTGCCCAGATCCTTGGAGCGGTACATTTGCAGCCTGATGTAAGATCCATCATAAGCATGGGTGGGCAGGATACAGCCCTGTATATCCTCAGCCATCATGGGAACACATGGCAGCTCGATGACTTCAACACAAATACCCCCTGCGCCTCAGGCACAGGTTCCTTTATTGATCAACAGGCGGAAAGACTGGCATCATCTATGTACGGTAAGGAGCTCGATAAATCAGAGACTCACATTACCAAAATCATGGAAGATTTTATCTCCCTGGGTCTCAAGAGCAAAAGTCCAGTAAGGGTGGCCTGCAGATGCACGGTATTTACCAAGACGGATATGATACACCTTCAGAACAAGGGTGAGAAACTTGAAGATATCATTGCCGGCCTGCACATTGGAAATACATCTAATTACCTCAGCACTATTGTCTCCAATCGGGTGCTGCCAGAGCCAATAATGTTTATCGGCGGACTCACCTTGAACGAACTTCAAGTGAGGGGATTCAGGCGGCATTTTGCCAAATTGATTGTCCCCGAGCACTCTACCTCTATTGGTGCATTGGGAGTGGCCCTCCAGGCAAAGGAACAGGATATCGTTAATAAGCCCGGCTTAGATAAGCTTAAATCTATAACCGAAAAAGGGTCTTTTTCCTTTCCAACAGCCCCTAAATTGGAGCTTCTTAGAACTGATTTTCCGGAAGACAATGAAATAAAGGCATTACGAAAGCGCATAAAAAAGACACCAGTATTCTTAGGGATTGATATAGGCTCAACAACTATCAAATATGCCCTCATCAATGAAAACAGAGAGATTATTGACAAGGAATATCGCCAAACAAGTGGTAAGCCAATTGAGATGACACAAACCCTGCTGAGAATACTTAAAGACAGGCTTGGAGACGCAATTGATATAAAGGGGGTGGCAACTACTGGCTCAGGCAGAATGGTGGCCGGTGATTTCCTCAATGCGGACTTGATTATCGATGAGATCACCGCCCATGCGCGAGGCGCTGTTGAAATTGACCCCTTGATAGATACCATTTTTGAGATAGGCGGCCAGGATAGCAAGTACATCTCTATCTCTAATACCTATCCCCTTGACTTTGACATGAACAAGGTATGCGCAGCCGGAACAGGGAGTTTTCTCCATGAGCTTGCAAACAAGAATGGCATAAACATTGTTGATGAATTCCAGCAAATAGCCCTCTCCTCGGAGAGGCCGATCAAGCTGACTGAACGGTGCACCGTGTTTATGGAGTCTGACCTTGTATCCTATGCGCAAAAAGGCGGGCAAAAAAATGATCTTATCGCCGGTCTCTGCTACGCGATTGTGTACAACTACTTACACAGGGTGGTTGGAAATAAAAAGATAGGCGAGAGGATCATGTTTTTAGGCGGCCCATCCCTTAATAAGGCTATCGTGGCAGCCTTCGAAAAAGTGCTTGGCAAGGGGCTCTTGATACCTAAGCACCGTGAAGTGTTAGGAGGATTTGGAGCTGCTATAAGTGTGCAGGAAAAGATAGCAAAGGAACAGGTGAAAGAATCCTCATTCAGGGGCATAGATGAGGCAATTAATGACACGCTAAAATTTAAGGAAGCTATATGCCATGCGGACCCCAACTGCCATAATGAATGCAAGCTTAAGATTTACAATTTCGGCGGAAGAAAGAGTGTTTGGGGAGGAGAGTGCGGCAGGTATGAAATAAGAGCTGACTATGGCGAGAAAAAAGAGGATTACTTTAAGCTGAGGGATACCATCTGGGAAAAACATCTCAAGGGCCTCTATCATGAGCTGGGGGATTTGAAAGGGGCTAGTGAAAAAGACAGCGGAGCCGTCTTTGAGATTGATGGAAGGCCAACTGTGGGGATGCAGAGGGCGCTATACAATCATCAACTTGCCCTTTTCTGGGCAAGCTTTTTTGATACGCTTGGGTTTCGGGCCGTCTTAACATCAAAGACCAATGACCGGATCTCAAAATTAGGAATAGAATCAATGACCACCGAGACATGCTTTCCGGTAAAGGTCTCACATGGGCACGTCAGAGATCTCCTCGGTAAGACACGGTACCTCTTTTTGCCCAATATCATTGATCTTCCATCTCAGGATAACAAGGATAATGTCTTTTGCCCCATGGTTGAGGGAAATCAGTACATGCTCAAGGCAGCCCTGAGACTGAAAGAAGACGATATATTAAATCCAACTGTTCACCTGAAGTATAATCCTGATCTATTGAGCATAGAATTGCATAAACATCTGGGCAACACATTGGGGGTATCCTCAAGGAAAATCAGGAAGGCGCTCGATGTTGCATTTGGAAGGCAACAGGACTTTGAAAATGAGTTATACAGTCGTGGCGCTGAAATCATATCCTCTTTAGGAGAAAATGAGCCTCTCGTGCTGGTTACTGGCAGGCCCTACAATCTCTACGATGAAAAACTGAATCTGATGCTTGGGCAGAATATATCCAAGATAGGCGTGACAGCGGTTCCCCTGGATTTTTTTGATGTCAGTGACATGGATCTGTCTGATTTTCCGAACATGTATTGGGCCTATGGCTACCAGATATTAAAATCTGCCAAGCTCATAAAGCTAAAGCCGAACTTTTTTGGCCTTCATCTTACCAACTTCAGTTGCGGCCCTGATTCTTTTATCGAGCATTTCTATAAATATATCATGGGAGAAAAGCCCTACCTTATACTGGAATTGGATGAGCACAGCGCGGTGGCAGGAGTAATGACAAGGCTTGAGGCATTTAAAAACGTAGTGCAGTCTGTGCAAAAAATGGAATCTATGGAATCTAAACTTACAAAAATTACCGCAATGAGGTCTTAAAAATGGAAAAGGTTACGCAATTAGATACCTTTCGTTCCGTATCCAAGGGCGTTGGACGATTTAATGTTCAGGGAAAGAGACTCCTGATCCCTCAGATGAACCAATTTAACAGTCAACTTCTGGCAGGGGTCTTCAAAAGCTTTGGAGTCAATGCCAAGGCTATGGAGACATATGAGGGCCTGGATTTAGGGAAAAAATACACCTCGGGCAAGGAGTGCTTCCCCTGCATAGTAACACTTGGGGATATTCTTCTTTTCATGAAAAAGGAAAGGGAGAGACTTGGGGAAAGTTTTAATCCCGAGAACTATATTTACTTTATGCCCGATGCAGATGGCCCGTGCAGGTTTGGCATGTATAACAAATTTCACCGAATAATCCTTGATTCCATACCTGGTTTAGACAAGGTGAAGATTAGTGAACTCAACTCCGATGATGCATACGATCTCAAGGGATTGATACCAAAGGAAAACTTGATAGCCTTCAGGAAGGCAGGGTATCTCTCTATTGTGGTGGGAGATATCCTTGATAGGCTTGTTTGGAGGATTAGGCCTTATGAGAAGGTTGAAGGAATGGCAGATACCTTTATAAATGAGGCTATGGAGCGGATGGCCGAGTCTTTTGCCAGGCACTCATCTGAAAAAGATCTCTCCCCTATCACTGATGATCTAATAGAAGTCGTAAAAGAAGGAAAAAATATAATCGATCCCCATGTTCCAAGAAAACCACTCATAGGCGCAGTTGGGGAGATCTATTTAAGGTCTCACGTGAAATCTAATCAGGATACCATTAGAACACTCGAGAAATATGGCGCTGAGGTCGTAAACGCCTCCATAGGGGAATGGATAAACTATACTACCTATGACCAGGTAAGGTTAGCCAGGATTGCCATCGGGTTGAATCTTAAAAGATTTAAGCTAAAAGAGATAAAAAAATATCTCCTGCAGTATCTAAAATATAATATCACACTCTTTTACCAGTATATGCAGCAGAGGAAGGTGTACCAGATGGTGCGGAAATATATTGATATTGCGGAGGATCACAAGATAGGCCATCTCGAAAAGGTATTAAAAACGAAAAATACCTTTTCATTTGAGGTTGGAACAGAGGCCTGCCTTAGCATTTCCTCCGCCTTAGAGCTTTCACACCGAGGATACAATGGAATTGTAAACATATTTCCCTTTACCTGTCTGCCAAGCAATCTGACCGCCTCCATCACCAAGCCTTTAATGGGCAAGCTTAATGTTCCCTATATTGATGTTGACTACGATGGCTCATTTCAACCAGGCAGGGAGGCAGCCTTACGAACATTTATGTATCAAGCCAATCAACACTTTAAGATACACGGTAGACCTTAAATGTATAAAATGCTTATAAATGCTGTAGATCCGGAAGAATACCGGATCGCCATATTAAAGGATGGCGAGCTGGATGAGTTCTACATCGCCACCTCTACAAGAGAAGAAACCAAAGGAAATATCTATAAAGGCACGGTTGCCAGGATTGAACCATCTCTTCAGGCCGCCTTTATAAATTATGGAGCTGACAAAAATGGTTTCTTGTCAATGGGAGAAATCCACCCTGAGTATTATGAATCGCAGGGATTTGTTTCAAATGGTAAACCATCAGTTCCTCAAATAGAAAAAGCGCTAAAAAAAGGAAGTGAGATTCTGGTACAGATCACTAAAGAGAGGGAAGGAAAAAAAGGGGCATATCTCACCACCTATATCTCTCTGGCAGGCCGCTATCTTGTATTAACCCCAGGGAGACCGAATAGCGGCATTTCTCAGAAAATAGAGGATGAAAGGGAACGTCAAAGACTAAAATCCTTGATGAGTCAGCTTGAGCTGCCGGAAGAGATAGGATATATCGTAAGAACCGCCGCCTCGGGTCAAAAAAAACGCACAATAGAGCGAGATCTAAAAAATCTCTTGAGAATGTGGCAGGATATCAAAAAAAGGGCTAAAACGAAACCCGCCCAATCCATTCTCTTTAAGGAAGAAGATCTTGGTCTGAGAACCCTGAGGGATTACTTTAGCGCAGAGGTAGATGAGGTCCTTGTTGACGACAAGGAAACATGGTTAGAGATGAGGGACTTCATGAAGGTTATATCTCCCAGACATCAAAAAAGGGTCAGGCTCTACAAGGAAAAGGCCCCCATATTCTCTGAATATGGAATTGAAAGGCAGATCGAACAGATTTATAGTAATAGTGTTCCTTTAAAAAGTGGGGGCTCGATTGTGATCGACTCCACTGAGGCCCTGATTTCAATCGATGTGAATAGCGGCAGATCTAGGGGGTCGAGGGGATTAGAGGACACAGCATATAAAACCAATCTGGAAGCAGCCAGGGAAATCGCCAGGCACTTGAGACTGAGGGATATAGGTGGTTTGGTAGTCATAGACTTTATTGATATGAAAGACCCAAAGCATGTGCGGGAACTGATAAGACAGGTAAAAGAAGAAACCAGGAGGGACAGGGCAAAGATACGTTTCTCCAATATCTCTAAATTTGGATTAATGGAACTCTCCAGGCAAAGATTGAGGCCATCAATAGAATCAAAGAGTTACCAGATCTGTGAATACTGTCAGGGTAGAGGAATCGTGAAATCTGTTGAGGCTACCGCAGTGTCTTTCATGCGTCAGATATGGCTTGGCGTATCAAAAGGCAATGTTGAGACAGTAACGTGTATGCTGCCAAATAATGTGGCCAACTATCTGTTGAATAAAAAACGGGCAGAGTTAGCCGAGCTTGAAAAACGATATGGTGTTAACATTGAAATCCAGGCAAATCCTAACCTTTCACCATGGGAAGGCGATATAAAGTTCACAGAGAAGAGTGATGCAAAAGAGGCATAGAATGTAGTGCTTACAAAAATCTTAGCTTCACAAGAAGTGTTGCGCCTGTAGCTCAGCTGGATAGAGCAGCGGACTTCTAATCCGCAGGCCGGGGGTCCGAATCCCTCCAGGCGCATCATTAAAATAGCAAGGATCTCAAAGAATTACCCCAAATGCTTTATATTTCTTATCAAAATTAGTTTATTGAGCGTTGTTTAACCCTAATTCTCTTTTAAAAGAGGAAATTTATGGGTATAGGGGCTGTCAGAGATAACCATCTGCACAGCCTGGTGGATCTTATTATTTATGAGAATAGGGCCAATAAAATTTGCGGTCATTTTATCTGGCGCTCCCTTTGGAATATTAACAACAACATATAATTCTAAATTATCTTGTTTCTCTTCTTCATTCCAGGACATTTCCTTTAAAACGTTCTCTACATCTACGTCATAGTCTGGCTTAAAAAGAAATGGGCTCATAATAACAAAGGCAAGCGCTGGATCATCGACGGACTGGTACCAGAAAAAGGGCGAATTCTCTTTATGTTGAAGTATAACATACCGCTTTACATCCGGAAATCCCAGCATACCAAAGGGCATAGTAATAATCTTTTCTTCTTCTATAGTGATAGTTCCAAATCGTGTGGTTTTAATCTTCAATGTTATTTATCCTTGGATCTATTGATGTGAAAAATGGATGT
>QMLT01000017.1 GCA_003646875.1 Deltaproteobacteria bacterium | reverse complement strand
CCTTTAAACAGGGGTTCAAGTTCATTGATTTTTTGAACTATTGGGGCAAGTTTTTTAAGCTCTCTTTCGTTTTTGCTTCCAATAATCGTTTTAAAAATCTTACCTATCATAAAAAATTTCCTTACAATTGTTGTTACTTCTGATTAAACTTTTATATTGAAAAATTCAAGTCGCAATTAAATATGTTCCATAATATATTTAATTTTACACAATAAATGTTATTTTTGCAAAGAGAGAGTGAATTTACATGGAAGAATAAAAAACTGAGAGTGGTTATGGAAAAGAATCAAACAGGTGAGGCGCGCATCAGTTTTGTATAAATCGGAGAGGATTTACAGGGACACCATCAAGAAGCACCTCATAATGGAGGTGAGGACCTGTGCATCGTCCAGTATTTCCAACCTCTCCTATGATTTGACCTCTTTTAACATGTTGCCTTTTTTTTACGCGGAATTTACTAAGGTGTCCATATCGTGTTTTTAAATTATATCCATGATTAATAACAATCATCTTTCCGAAGTTACCGTTGTTATATGCATCTGCAACTAATCCATCAGCGGGGGCAATGACGGGTGTCCCGATACTGGTTGCTATGTCAATTCCTTTGTGAAATTCCCTTCGATTTGTAAAGGGAGAGATCCTATAGCCAAATCCAGAAGAAAGCCAGCCATCTGTTGGCCTGATAGATGGTGTGCACGCCAGAATGGATTTCTGCTCTTTTAAAAAATCATTTAATTGGCTTTGAGATATGGAGGCGATCGCTGTCTTTCTTTCTAAGTCCTCTAAAGATTTATGCATTTGCTTAATTAATCCCTTATGCACTTCCTCCAGTTGATACCCTGATGCAAGGGTACTTTCATTTGAGCCTCCAACCGCCAATAATTCTTCGTGCTGCTTAGATGGTTCTAAGTTGGTCATGACCCTTAACTTATGCTCAAATTTCTGAAGCTTGGCCATGGCTTGGTTGATCTGATTGATTTTTTTACTTAAGGCAATGATGTGGGTTTTTTGAAATTTGTTTTCTTTTTTTAGATACTGCAATTCTGGCATTTTGGTCTTTATTTTTATGTAATCGGTGGCAAACCAGATGACACTCAGAAGTGTGATAAAAATAAAAAAGAGGAGGCTAAACAGTGCGCCCCGAGAAAAACTAATTTTTCTTACTTTGTGTAATCCTCTCGGAATGAATAAGATGGTAGTTTTTTTTGAGACCATAATTAATTCGAAATGTGAATTTGAGTCTCCAACATCCGGTATTCCAATAGTAATTGGAGGCGGCAACCGGATTCGAACCGGTGTAAAACGGTTTTGCAGACCGCTGCCTTAGCCACTTGGCTATGCCGCCTTTTATTGGAGCGGGAAACCGGGCTTGAACCGGCGACCGTCACGTTGGCAACGTGATGCTCTACCAACTGAGCTATTCCCGCTCATTTTTTTAAATCCTTTACTACTCCTCAAAAAAAATGTCAAGTTTTTTAGATCAACATCTTTTTAATCATTTTAAAATATACCCACCCAGACCACATCGTTAATATTAAAGCTGCCCACAGGAAAGTCATTCCAACGACATGGAAATCAATGTGTAGATACTGGTAGTGCAGGCACAGACATACAACTGACACGGCTTGAAATATTGTCTTGTATTTTCCGAGGGAATGTGCCTCGATAACCTTACCCTCAACCACCGCAATACCCCTCAGGGCTGTTACTGCCATTTCCCTTGCAATAATCAGAATAACAACCCAGGCTGGAATTCTACTAAGGGTTATGAGCATGATCATGGTTACTGAAACCAGTAATTTGTCGGCTAAGGGATCAAGAAATTTACCCAGGGATGTTATTTTTTTATGTTTACGGGCATAGAAACCATCTAGAAGATCTGTTATTGCGGCCAGTCCAAAAAAGAAGGCAGCTAAGAAACTTCCCAATTTTCCAGGAAAATACAGACATATAACAACTATTGGAATGAAAACGAGCCTTATAATACTCAGTGTGTTTGGGAGGTTATTTATGTTGCTTTGACTTTTTTTCATGCCCAAAGGTTTTAGTCCCCTGTTTTTTAAATTCACTATAATATTTCATAACCTTCTCAACGAAGCGCCTTTTATCCTTGAATCGATAAATATCGGCCTGCGCAGATATGAAAGAAAAAAAAGTGAAAAAAGTATAGTTATAAGAATACCATTATTTACCCCATTTTCTTCCAATCCGCTAAAAATTTATCTAATCCTATCCTGGTGAGAGGATGTTCGGTTAATTGGGAGAGTACCTTGAAGGGAATTGTAGCAATATGGGCACCAAGCAAGGCCGCATCTAATACATGGACAGGATTGCGGATGCTTGCCACAATAACCTCAGTTTCAAATCCATAATTGTCATATATGGTTACTATATTCTCTACTATTTCCATGCCAACGCTCGTTATATCATCCAGTCTGCCAATAAAGGGGCTCACATAGCTCGCACCTGCCTTGGCCGCAATCAACGCCTGCAAGGGTGAAAATACCAGGGTTACATTCGTCGCAATATTTTCTTTTGATAGTATCTTCGTGGCCTTGATCCCTTCAGTTATCATGGGGATTTTAACCACTATATTATCGGCAAGTGTTGCCAGGTGTTGCGCCTCCTTAACCATGCCCTTTGCTTCAATGCTTACTACTTCAGCGCTTACCGGGCCATTTACTATGTGGCAAATTTCTTTAATTAATTCTTCAAATTTTCTTCCCTCTTTTGCCACCAGTGTGGGATTTGTTGTGACACCATCTAACACACCCAATTCATTGGCCTTTGTTATTTCGGCGATATTTGCCGTGTCAATAAAAAATTTCATGTTTCCTCCTTTAGGATTTCAACAGTTCCGCTGTATGGCGGGATTGGCAGTTTATTTAAAAGCTCTCGTATGGTTAATTTAAAAACAGGATGCACAAGGTCAGGCGCCAATTGAACCAAAGGTTCTAATACAAACCGCCTTTCGTGCATTAATGGGTGGGGGATAATCAGATTATGAGATTCTCGTATCTCCTGACCAAACAGAAGTATGTCGAGGTCAATTATTCTGGCCTCCCATCGTTTCCTCCTTACTCTGCCCATTGCGGATTCTATATTCATAAGTCCATTTAATAGTTCGAATGGGCTTTTCATCACTGCAATCTGAGCAACACAATTTACATACCAGGGCTGTCCGGTAACACCCTCTGGCTCTGTTTTAAATAGTGTTGAGCGATCAATCACATGGCAGCCTGGTAATGTGTCTATCTGGTCAATAGAGTATCGACAATTAAAAGATTTATCTCCCAGGTTTGATCCTATCCCTATATATGCGATAATTGATTTCAATTATATGCCGATATTTTTTATCCTCTCTATTGCCTCGATAAGGCGACTCTCGTCCTTTGTCAATGCCAGCCTTATATAGCCTTCGCCAGGATCACCAAATCCATTCCCTGGCGTTACTACAACGCCAGCCTCCTCTAAGAGCCTCGTAGTAAAATCCACCGACGTATAGGGATCAGGAACAGGGACCCAGAGATAAAACGTGGCTTTGGATGGACTTACCGTAAAACCGGTATCCCTCAGCCCGCTCACCATAATATCTCGCCTCCTGGTATAAATTTTTCGTATCGCTGGGCTACTTTCCTCAACTGCCCTCAGGGCCTCTACGCCAGCTACTTGAATAGCCTGAAAAATACCTGAATCGATATTGCTTTTAATTGCGCCTAATCCATTTATGGCATCACTGTTTCCCACGGCAAATCCAATCCGCCATCCAGTCATGTTGAACGTTTTTGATAAGGAATGAAATTCTATTCCTATATCTTTCGCTCCCTTGATTTCAAGGAGGCTCATAGGTTTGTATCCGTCAAAGGCGATTTCGCTATAGGTAAGATCATTGCATACTATTATGTGATAGGTGTGCGCAAATGTGACCACATCTTCAAAGAAATGCCTATCAGCTACAGCCGCTGTTGGGTTGTTAGGATAATTGAGCCATAATATTGTGGCCGTATGGGCTATTTCATTTGGAATAGAGGCAAGATCCGGCAGGAAATTATTTTCTTTATAAAGGGGTAACACATACGGCCTGCCGCCCGCAAAATGGGTGCCGCTATTATACACTGGATACGCAGGAGCAGGAATGAGAGCACAATCACCTGGGTTTAGAAATGCCAGGGAAAAGTTGGCTATCCCTTCTTTTGCCCCAATCAGGGCAATTACCTCGCTTGCAGGATCAAGTTTGACTGAGAATCTCGTTTCGTACCATTTGGCAATGGCGATCTTAAAATCTTCCATTCCAGAATACGAGGGGTAATGATGGTTGGCAGGCTCTCGCACAGCCTGTACCATTGCCTCTATAATGTTAGGCGGGGTAGGGAGGTCAGGGTCACCTATACCAAGGTCGATGATATCCACTCCCTTTGCTGCTATCTCTTTCTTTTTTTGGTCAATCTCTTTGAACAGGTATGGAGGTAACTGTTTAATTCTTTCAGCGAGTTTAAACATTTTTCCTCTCTCTCAATCCCAATACATCTTGCATATCATAAATGCCATTCGGTTGTTTAACAACCCATGTCGCTGCAAGCAATGCGCCCTTGGCAAAGTTATCCCTGCTATGTGCCCTATGAGTAATCTCAATCCTTTCTCCTGTTCCGGCAAACATCACAGTATGCTCACCCACTATATCACCAGCCCTTATAGATTGAATGCCAATCTCTTCGGCTGTCCTGACACCAATAAATCCTTTTCTTTCATAGACAGCGTTTGTCTCGAGGTTTCTTTCGGTCGAATCAGCCAGGATTTTAGCAAGATGCATTGCTGTGCCGCTTGGGGCATCTTTTTTTAGCCTGTGATGGGCTTCAACCACCTCCATATCCCAGTTTTTACCAAGAATTATAGATAGACCTTCCACTACTTTGAATAATACATTTACCCCTACGCTCATATTCGGGGACCTGACACATCGTATTTTTTGTGCGAGGAGTTTTAGCTCTCTTTCATCTTCGCCTGTAATACCCGTAGTGCCAATCACCATTGCCTTACCTGCCTCGGCAATAAAGCGGATATTATCCAGGGTGCTTTCTGGAGTAGTAAAATCAATCAACACATCCGCATCTTTCATTGCGTCGCTGATATCGCCGGCAAGGTTAATGCCTATCTTACCAAGACCAACCATCTCCCCCACATCCTGGCCAATTGCAGGGTGATCTGGTCTTTCAAAGGAACCTGTTAAGATTATTTCTTCGCCCTGTTGAATCATATGGATAATTCTTCCGCCCATCCTACCAGCAGCGCCGGCAACAACAGCCTTTATCATTTTGTTCTCCTATTTCAAAATTAATTTTACTTCAAAGAAATTCGGGTATCATCTCTCCATGAATAAGGTCATCGTATGTTTCTCTTGATCTAATTATGGAGAAGAGCTTTCCTTTCACCATTACCTCTGCAGGTCTGGGGCGGGAATTGTAGTTTGAGGCCATTGAAAAACTGTAGGCCCCTGCGCTCATTATAGCTACTAAATCTCCGGATTGAAATGCTGGCATTTTCCTATCTTTCGCAAAGAAGTCTCCGGTTTCACATACAGGACCTACTAAATCAGCGACTACCATTTCCGAGTGTATTATTTTTACCGGCTGAATTGCATGAAAAGAATTATACAGAGTAGGTCTGATTAAGTCATTCATCCCAGCGTCTACAATAACAAATCTCTTATTTTTTGTTGATTTGGTATAGAGTACTTGTGTGATCAGAATTCCAGCATTACCAATAATAACCCTGCCAGGCTCAAGGATAAGGGTAATGTTTTCTTTTCCCAGTACTTCCTTTAGCGCCATTGCATATTCTAAAGGATGAGGTGGCTTTTCATCTTCATATGTGATTCCAAGACCGCCTCCCAGGTTAAGGAATCTAATATCGAATGCCATTTTTTTCAGTTCTTGTAAAATGTCTTTTAATTTTCTTAAGGCATTTAAAAAGGGATCAATATCGGTAAGTTGGCTTCCTATATGGCATGATATTCCTTTTACATCAATGTTTTTCATCTGTCTGGCTGATTCATAAGTTTGTAAGGAGTTCTCGAGCGATATGCCAAACTTATTTTCACTATGTCCAGTCATAATATATGGGTGTGTGTGCGTTTCCACTTCAGGATTTATGCGTATTGCAACGGTTGCCTTACGGCCCATAGCGCCCGCTATTGTATTTAAGGCCTGTAATTCCTGCTCTGACTCTACATTAAACATAGAAATATTTGATGTAAGTGCGAATTTCATTTCTTCTGGTGTCTTTCCAACGCCGGAATATACAATTTTATCAGGTGTAATCCCTGCTTTCAGAGCTCGAAAGAGTTCCCCGCCTGAAACAATATCTGCTCCCCCCTCATGTAAGGCAAAGATTTTTAGTATCGCAAGGTTAGAGTTGGATTTCACAGAAAAGCATGTGAGGTGGTCTAAGTCTTTAAAAGCATCTCTAAAAACCCTGAAATGCCTGGTTATTGTAGCATGGGAGTAACAATAGAAAGGCGTTCCAACCTTCTCAACAATACCTGTTATTGGCACATCCTCACAAAAAAGATCATCGTTTTTATACACAAAGTGGTTCATTGTAAGTGCCTAAAGTGCCTAAAGTTAAGGTCTCGCAAAAGGCTTTTTATGGGTTAGGGTTTAAAAAGCAAATGTTGTGGACTTTTGCTCACTTCTAACTTATAATTTTCAACTTTCTTTAACTATCGAGCCTTCAAAAATGTCCAGTATATCACTTACCGTGCTCGGCAATCTATCTTCCTTTGAGCCTTTTTTCACATCTTTTTTAGGCTGATTTTGCTTTGTAAATAAAACCGTAAAGTCTGGATGAAAGAAAGCCCTTGCATACGCAATTAAATTATCGGAGTGCTCGGAGTCTTTAAAATAATTTCCTGTAAATGAGCCTTCTTCGTTAGATAATTCCAGGGTGTCTGCGGTAAGAGTGTAGGACTTCCATTTCTTTAACACATTTGCCATCGCCTTATTTTTAGTAGCAATATAACGTAAAAACTCGCTCCATTTCTTACCATCATCTGGAGCTGGTTTTTTTTCGGGATATTTTTCTTTTATTAAAGTCGGTTCTGGTTGTTTATCATATGCTATTCTCCGAGATGTATTGAGCCGTTTTTCAATTTCTTCTATTTTGCCTAATAACTCATCAAATGAAATATATTCTTTAAGTCCTGCAAGTTTAAGTAAAATTGCCTCCAGCGCAATCCTGGGGTTAGTTGTATAGCGAAGATCTGCTTCCCTATTAATCAGAAAGTTCAGTGATTGAATAAGCCTTTCCAGGCTGGCCTGTTTTGCCTGCTTTGTTATTTCTTGTAACTCGTTATCAGGTAAATCCAATGTGTTAGAGGTGTTGTGAGATACGAGGGCGACGATTAAATTTCGAAATTGTACCATTATTTCTTTGTAAAACTCTTTAACCTCGTAGCCGTAATTATATATTTCATTAATTATATCCAGACATACTGTGCTATTGCCATCGATTATCGCCTGAGAAGTCTTATAGATAAGCGCCCTGTCTATTATTCCTAAGACTTCCATTATCTGCTCATCTTTGACGTTGTTTCCTGCAAAGGAGACAACCTGATCGAGGAGGCTTTCTGCATCTCGCATACTCCCCTCAGCCTCTTTTGATATAATGGCAATACTGGAATCGCTTATCGTTATTCCTTCTTTTTGAACTATTTTTTTAATCTGCTCCTCTATTTTTGCTATGGGTATCCTTTTAAAATCAAACCTTTGACATCGTGATAGTATGGTTACTGGCACCTTATGGGCCTCAGTGGTAGCAAAAATGAATTTTACATGCTCTGGCGGTTCTTCAAGGGTTTTTAGCAATGCATTAAATGCAGGAAGCGTCAGCATGTGGACCTCATCTATGATATATATTCTATATGTGCCGCTTGAAGGGAGATACCGTATATTTTCACGAAGATTCCGTATTTCATCGATTCCCCTGTTCGATGCACCATCAATCTCCTGGACGTCAACAGATGAACCATTGGTTATCTCAATGCATTTATGGCATTTGTTACAGGGATTTCCATCCTGCCTGTCTTGGCAATTAAGGGCCTTTGCAAAAATTCGGGCAACAGATGTTTTCCCTACACCCCGTGTGCCGCTGAATAGATAGGCATGAGCTAATCTATCAGATAGCAAGGCATTCTTGAGGGTCTCTGTGATATGTTCCTGGCCTATAACCTCTTCAAATACCTGAGGTCTCCATTTTCTTGCAAAAACTTTGTATGACATCATGAATTATTAGTGTTTTTTTCCGTTCATTTGGTCCATATGAAAGCGCCTAAAGTGAGCCTGCCTTGCCTGCCATTCGGCAGGCGGGTCTGGCGGATAAATCTTCAAATCTTGGCTTATGGAAGATGTTAACGGTATATATGGCGGAGAGAGGGGGATTTGAACCCCCGGTACCACTTTTGGTAGTACACGCGATTTCCAGTCGCGCTCCTTAAACCAGCTCGGACATCTCTCCGTAATTTCGCGAAAGCGAAATACTTTTGGCCTTTCGCTTTTGGCCCTTCGTTTGTGGCATATAGCATTATTTGCTATATTTTAGAAATAAGAATATGTAGTTGTATTTAATTATTCCCAAAGGGCTACAGCCATAAGTTGACTGTGAAATGTAACCCTGAACCAGCGGGATTACATTTGTTGGCGGAGAGGGTGGGATTCGAACCCACGTGCCCCGCTCTCAACGAGACAAATCGATTTCGAGTCGACCCCGTTACGACCACTTCGGTACCTCTCCTATTCGCGCCTTCTTTCTCGAAAAAAACCCTGCATAAGGTCTCGACACTCTTGTTCCATTATGCGAGAGATTATGCTTATTCTGTGATTAAGTCTTTCATTATCCGGCAGA
Organism: Deltaproteobacteria bacterium; assembly: GCA_003646875.1. Taxonomy (GTDB): domain Bacteria; phylum Desulfobacterota; class DSM-4660; order Desulfatiglandales; family B25-G16; genus B33-G16. The sequence continues at coordinate 5,569 of QMLT01000017.1, read as the reverse complement.
TTGTAAACCGAGCCCGCAGCGCCGCACTTTTGATCAAATGCCCCAAAAACGAGGGTATCCAATCTGGCATTTATAATAGCTCCCATACACATTGGGCATGGCTCAATAGTAACAACCATTGTCGCTCCATTCAATCGATAATTTTTAAGTTTTTGTGCTGCCTGTCTGATAACCAGGATTTCAGCGTGCGCGGTAGGATCATTAAGGGAAATGCATCTATTATGGTCTCTGGCTAAAATTTCATCGGATTGGTTGATTAAAAGCGCGCCTACTGGAACCTCGCCGTTGAGCCACCCCTCTTTGGCCTCTCTAATAGCCTCTCGCATAAAGTAATGAAGGTCCACAATGTTTTGTGTTTTTGTTTTACAGCATAGCCAAAAATCGTAAGATTTTTAGGTAGTTATCAAATACATCCTCAACTATAATTATCTTTATTATCATGTACCATTTCACTCCCCGTGAGTCAACTTGATAGTGATTTGTTTTTTATTCAAAAATGCATGTAAGAAAACTGTGTTTAAATTTCACTTTTGGCTGTGTCAAAACTAACACAAATTAAATTATAATTAGTAAAGATTCATATAACATACTGTAATTATATCATAAATATGCTAAACAATTATTGGCATAATAGTTGCTGTCTATAAAAATGTCTGGGATGTTCGTCTACTACTTACATTGTTTTTTCCTAGAAAAGAATTAGGAGAAAAGAGGAAAATAAATTAAGTAACGGCATCGCCGGACACTTTTTATAGCCCCGAGTTGATAAATCGGGGCTATTTTGTTATCCATATGTAGCAAACGTATAGTTATCGTAAAACAGGGTACATATTCGACAAAAATATTCCTTCTCAGCGCCTGGCCCCGGCGCTTCCTCTCGGCCATGCGTCATGTCGGCGAGCCCCTCGGCCTTGAGCCTGTCGAGAGCCTCCAGGTCGAACGGCTAGGTGCAGAAAGGCTCATGTCGAGTCGGTCAGGCGCTCCAAGGTTATAAATTAGAGAAACTTACAAGTTACATAAGAGTTTGAGAAGCGACTATTTTAATCGTTAATTCCCAATTTTAAATTTCGTTTTTTTTGCGTGCTGATTGTGATAAAAATAACCAGTATGACATTTATTTGAAGGGAATCTTTCTATGAAAAAATCTTTAACAAGGGTCATTACAGAAGGTGAATTTCTCAAGCTCGCTCAACAATATTCTCAAAGTTTCCTCAAGATATACAACTTTCTTCGCAGAGAACATAGGCCCTATACCAGAAAGTTTTATGCCTATTTGATTGAGGAATCTGAGGAATTGGAGAGTTTTCTGGACGACCACTGCGCACGGGACAATAAAACCTGGTATTTTTTTGGTGAACTTGTCGCATGCATCAGGAACTTTGCAAAGATTGCCTTTATTTTGAAACATGTGCTCAATAGGTATCCTTCATATGACCTTAACGATGATGAAGGCAAAACATTTGTTGCAGAAGCCAACAATATAGTGGCATTCCTCGAAGAAACCATACTTTCGCTCTACGAAGAGGTTAAAAATGAGTCATTACGGTTGGGTATTGAACTTCCCAAAACTACATTGAATAAAGGTAGTTTCACAGAAATTTCTTTCCAAAAACGTCTCCCTTATACCATTGATGAGGAAGATGAATTCGATGCCAAAAAAATAGTGGCCAAGATCGCAACCCAGTACCTCAATGTGGTTGAGAAATTTAACTCTTTTGGCTGGAATAGTGGAAAAAGTAACGTGAAAGATCTTAAAGATATTATACCCAATAAAGTAAATGAGGAGAAATCGAGAGAACTTATGTTTCTTATACATAACCTCCAGTCTACCTATGACCATTATATTAGACGCACCCCATTAGAATCACAGGATAAAAGATTAAAAAGTTTTAGAGGGTATATTTCCATGCCTTTGCATCTCCTGAGTCTGGTCAACTGGCTTTCTCATTTATACCAGAGGCATATCAATACAACCAGCTATGGCAGTGCCAGTCGTGATATATCAGCGATTATCGATGCCTCTGACATATTGGATATTATGATGAATTTTGTGATGTTTTACACCTGGAGATATTTAGACACAGGTAAAAAGTTATCAAATGACATCCTTGGGGAATATACTGAAATGGATACCTGTGAGTTAAAGATCCCGAAAAATCTCGGTTTCCATTTAAGGCCGGCTGCTCTTGTTGCGCGCATCGCAGCATATTATGGAACTAAACTAACCTTAGTTGTCGATGGTGCTGAATATGATGCGAGTAGTCTATTGAGTATCACTTTGGCTGGAGGTTTAATTGCCAGAAAAGGGTATAAAACAGTAGTTTTTAAAGGTGATAAGAGAGCGCTTCATGACTTAAAACTTTTATCACAGTATAATTATGGAGAAGATGAGAAAGGAAACCAAGCCATACTCCCGCCAGAACTTTCCCACCTGTGGACATAGCATAAGAAAACTGTGAAATATAATGCCTTAATAATTCTGAAGCAAAAAAAGATGCCCATGCACTAACAAAGCAATAAATTTGCACAGGATTTTGAGCAATTAAAAAAACAATAAGACAAAGGTATTTGATCAGGAAAGGTTTTGCTCTACTTTCTTTATATCTTCGGGTGTATCTACTTCAATGGAATCAAAGATTGTTTCCACCACCTTTATTTTAAAACCATGCTCTAAAACACGTAACTGTTCAAGCTTTTCTGCGTGCTCTAATAGGCTATAGGGAAGTTTTGTGAATGCTGATAAGAATTCTTTTCTATATGCATACAGCCCTAAGTGTTTATAATAAAGCGTTTTTTTTGATTTTTTATCCCTGTAAAACGGAATGGGTAAACGAGAAAAATAGAGGGCATATCCATCGTTATCCACAACCACCTTTACATTGTTTGTATCATGGATTTCTTGATCATCTATAATTTTATGCATAAAAGTAGACATTGGAATTTTTGGATTTTTGATAAGGGCCTGTATGAGATCAGACAGCATTGATGGCTGAAAAATTGGTTGATCGCCCTGTATATTCACTACTATATCTCGATCCGCAAGATTAATTGTTTCTACTGCTTCAGCTATCCGGTCTGTTCCTGATTGGTGATTTTCACCTGTCATAATTGCGGTACCACCGAATTCCTGAACACATTCATAAATCCTGAGATCATCGGTCGCCACGTATATTTCATCCAGTTCCGGGCAGGCCTTTGTTCTTTGAAAGACATGTTGAATCATAGGTTTTCCTGCGATCAGGGCGAGGGGTTTTCCTTTGAAACGTTTTGATTGATACCGCGCTGGTATCACAGCAACGATTTTCACACTATATCCTAAACTTTACTGTTTATTAGGTTGGTTTTTGTTTATAAAATATTGTATACGCTACATTAAATAACAATAAATAGCAAGAGAAGTTAAGAAAGCTTCTATCTGAGGTACCCCCCGATGTGGCGGTTACCTGGATTATACAGGCACACGCAAGCCTGAAGGAGAAAAAAACAGGTAGAAAGCTTCCTACTAGAACCATAGAGGTGGATACCGCTCTGGCCAGCACCGTTTCCGAAGTGTTGGGCTATCATACCATCCATTAGAAGGCGTTCTGTAAATAAAGCCTTACTTCTCTAAGCAAGAGGTGGAACTTTCCGATTGGAAATTTATCCTAAAGATGGCCATAAAAGGGCCAAGGCTATGCTAAAAAAACCTATTCTTCCTATTATTATTAGCATTTTCTGCGTTACTTCGTATCTTTTTGCTGGTGAAAATGAAAAAGAAGTCTTCCAAACTCGTATGATCCATGAATCTACAACTTTTTCACAGGGACCCAATACGTATATCACAGTGGGGATTGGCGGAATGAGCGGGGATACTACCTATCAAATTGGGGGTAGGTGTGTCACTCCATCTGGGAGTGGCATCTATCATTTTTCAATAAGCGAATTAACGTTTCCGTTAGATATATGGATGATTTCTGTTGAGGAAAGCAAGGAGTTCGAAAAAAAAAATTTAAAGGTGAGCGTAGGTGTGAAAAAAACTTATACACGTGATGCAGGAAAAATGGAAGACTCAGACTGGTTGACTTCAACGAATCCATCCCAGTTGGATGTATATTCCCAAAGCGATGCATACCTTGATGCATTAATACTGGGTATAAATATTTCCCACAGGTTTTTTGAAAGGCCACACTGGTCATTTATTGCAGGAGTTGGATATATTTATCAGAACTTTGATTACGAATGCAAGCTTAACCGACAATGGTCTCCCTCTGGCCTGTCAGGCTATGATTACACAGGAACTGGCAGTGTAGATTTAACATATGAATTGACCTATAGTATTCCTTATATTGAAATCGGAACACAGTATATATTCACCAACAAATGGAGTCTCGTCACGAGCCTTGGCTATTCGCCAATTGTTCATGCAGAAGATCTGGATGTCCATGTGTTACGGGCCAAGGTTTCAGAAGGAGACTGCGATGGAGATGCTATCTTGTTTTCGCTAAAAGGGCGGTGTAATGTTTCACGAAGCTGGTTTTTTGCACTTCAGCTTGATTATACATATATCAAAACAGATGGGAGACAAAAACAATATACAGATGGGGCATGGAGCGCAACAATCGACCAAAAGATCACAAGTGAGCAGCTATTTGGCGCTTTATCCGCAGGATATGCTTTTTAACTGCTATTTTTTTACTCTGTGAAAATAGCTACTTATAAAGTATATTTAAACTAAATAGTTAACCGATTATTTTATGATGATTCCCCTTCTCATATTCGAATAATCCTATAAAAGAATAAAATAGAATGAAGGATTTCAAAGAGTTTGCAATAGAAATAGCGCGAGAAGCAGGGATATTTCTCAAGGATAAGCTTAATTCAGCGCATACAATAAATTATAAGGGAGAGATTAATCTGGTAACCGAAGTAGATAAAATTTCTGAAGAGATGATCACCTCCACAATAACTACCCTGTTTCCCGATCATGATATCCTGGCGGAAGAATTTACCGATATAGATAGAGGATCTGATTTCAGATGGATTATAGATCCCCTGGACGGGACTACTAATTATGCCCATGGGTACCCCTATTTTTGTGTTTCTATCGCACTTGAAAGGCTCGATACCATGATTGTAGGCGTTATTTATGATCCTATGCTCGATGAAGTGTTTGTGGCAGAAAAAGGGAAGGGGGCCTTTTTAAATGACAGAGAAATCCATGTGTCGAATACTCGCGGAATAATTAAAAGTCTTTTAGCTACCGGTTTCCCGTATGATATACGTGAAGACAGACACAATAATCTTAATTACTTTAATAAAATGATCCTCAAGGCACAGGCTATTAGAAGGGCAGGGTCAGCAGCATTAGACCTTGCGTATGTTGCAGCAGGGCGATTTGATGGATTCTGGGAACTTAAATTAAATCCCTGGGATATCGCAGCAGGATGGCTGCTTGTAGAGGAGGCAGGTGGGACTGTAACAGATATAGGCGGGAACAACTATTTCCTTGAATCTCCATCTATTCTGGCATCCAATGGAAGGATCCATAAGGAGATGATGGCCGTTTTAGAGAGCGCATCCTCTATTTAAT